>NZ_JBEPKM010000025.1:0-84593 GCF_040544715.1 Methylobacterium sp. 1030
CGGTCCCCCAACCCACACCCGTCTAGGCGTGGGAAATGAGCATGGGGGTCAGATCCTCATGACGCGAAGGGGTCAGTTCCGGATGTCGCTTGATAGCGAGTGCCGGTCAGCGTTTCCCGCGCTCTATCCTGACCGGACGCCTACGGCCCTACAGCGCTGGGGGGCGCGGGCCTCCGGCGTCCTACCGTCGGAGAATGGGGATTCACAGCGCGGCTTTTCGCGGTAGAATCCGCATCCGATCACTAGGAGCGGCCAGAATGACCGCGAGACCGGATCACCAGTCCGCCGCTGAAACCTGGCGGGGAAGCTCAATCAATTTCTATCAGTACCGAGGCGGGCAATCGCATCTCGGACTTATAATTTCCGCCACGCGCGAGGAAGCCGACAAGGTGCGGGCGGTTTGGTTCGAGGGTGTGGCAGAACGAGCGAAACTCGGCCTAGTGATGGCGGTGTGGGTTCCGACCAGGGAACCTTACGAGATCATCGGCAAATTCGAGCATCAGATTGCCGACGACCACTCGAACGTCGCAAAAGCAAAGAACTGCCTCTTCTCCATCGCAATTCCTCACCAGGTGCTGTGATGGAAAAGCGCAAGATGACAGACGCCGAACTATTTGAGACGTTCGCAGACTTGCGAATTCTGGCGGGCAATATTCTAGGGTTCCACGTTCTGGCAGCGGATGAAACAGCCTCAGAAATAGGCCGGATCATGGCGCAATCACAGGTCTATTCTGGCGCGTATGATTTGGCGCACGCGGTTTGCCGGATAGCCGACGCCCTACAGGCCCGCATCGATGAGGGGTGAGTCTGATGGCCGTTTCAGCTCCTTATTGCTATTCATTCGCGTTCGTAAAGCACCGGATTGCGGCGCACCGCAGGGCAGCAGCGGAACCAGAGCGCGGCCACATGGCGGCGGTTCATGCGCAGTGGGCCGATCTATGGGAGACCCAGCTGCGCGCATTCTACGAGCGTCGGCCCTTCGGGAATTTGCGCATTCTCGACTGGTATCGGCCTGCGCCATTTTGATTGCGAACCAGTGAGCGCGGAGTCAGATATGACTGTCCGTATCCATCCGCTGATGCAGGATACGGATGACGTCGATCCCGGCATCCGTCCGCCGGTAAAATATGAAATGCGATCCAACGCGGTACTTTAGATATCCGGCGCGAACCTCGACAGGACGGCCGGACTTCTCACCGCTGGCCAGTTCGGTTGCAGCGTTGACGATATCCCGATGATAGCGGTCCGCTTGATCCGCCGACCATTGTCCGAACGTGTACCGCCAGATTTCTTCCAGGTCCGAACGGGCGAGGGGTGTGAACCGGGCGCGGGCGCTATTGGCCATGCTTCGCCCGCATCTCCGTTAGAAAAGCGGGGTTGTCGAGTTCTTGGGCTGGGCCGGATTCTTCGCCAGCGATGAGGGCGGCTTGGAGCGCGGCGACCTTGGCTTCCCGCTCTTCCAGTAAGCGAAGGCCTGCGCGCACCACGTCACTGGCAGAACCGTAACGGCCGCCCTCAACCTGGCGGTCGATGAACTGGGCGAAGTGGTCTCCAAGCGAGATCGATGTGTTGCGGGCCATGGCCTACCTCCAGTTTCCAGACTATACCAAAAATTGGTACAGCACCAGAAAATTCAAGAGGGCAGCTCAATCAACCTCTAAAAGCGACCCACAACGTTCGACTACCTGCGACGGAGATCTAACGTGGCGGGAGGCGCATGGAAGGCAAGGTGATTGTGTTCGGCTAACGACCATGTACGTATAAAACCTCACAACATCCGTATGATGAATTATGGGGGCGGGGGTAGCCCCATGAGACTTGAATTAAAGATTCAGCATGGTATAGCGATAATACTCGCCAAATATTTCAACTGAGGTGCTTTGTGTCAGATCCTTTCTTCGAACAAATTTCTGATGGGCAGTGGAATGCCTGCGTTGGATCTCAGGGTGCCGAGGAAAATTACGTTGATGGCTATATCGAGGCAGCCATTGAGCTTGCTCTCGCTGTAATTGACAAAAAGATGTATTCAAGTCGCGATACTCTCGCGATGCCGATTTTGTATAACGGCCGACACGCGCTTGAGTTGGCTTTGAAGTATGCAATTTCAACGCTAGCAAAAGCCGGACTGGTGCCGGAAGTTAATAAACTTAATCATGACATCCGCGCGCTCTGGCAGCACCTTCACGACGCTCAGATCGGAGATGAAGGGTTAAAGAACATAATTGGAGAAGTGAATAAGTATGTCGTAAGCTTGTCGAGCATTGATGAGGACGGGCAGCAGCTGAGATACTTTAGAACGCAAGATGGCAGCAAAAGCCTGGAAAATATCTCTGTTGTGAATTTGCCCCTGATTAGATCAAGCCTTATCGAGATGGGAGATGTATTAACAAGATTGAAATACCGAGTTGCCGATCTGATTGAAGAGCATAGTAGTGGTACCTATACGAAAGAATGCTCCCGTCTCGATCTGATGAAAATCGCCGCGATTGTGGGTGATAAATCAACCTGGAAGGGTGAAAGCTTTGATGTCAGAAAGCAAGAAGCTCGTAATCGTTTCGGTCTAAGCGGAAGGCAATTGTCTCGCGCGTTGGATCAGATCCAGAAATCAAGGGAGCTCGGAGGTTCGATCGGAGTAGAGCAGCAGTTGGCGCATCTAAGCGATGATAAATTGGTATCCCTGCTCACCCTTTGGGCGGAGAAGAATCCGGTGAAAACTTCGTCACCTGACGATCTTGGAAGCAGCTATTGGGAACGTGATTTCGAGCAAGTTTTCGCCGGATATAAGGAGCAGGCAGAATTGAACCGCAAGATTAAAGAAATGATAAGCATTGACGAATTGGCTGATCTCACAACTCTCTTTCACATCGGTAGGGGCGGCGAGAAAGGAGAGCATTATGACGATGTTTTAGCTCATTTTAAGCGCGATCTTGGCAGCGATAAATCGAACGGCGTCGCATATATCACATCAAAAACTAGCCTGCTAGAAAACGTCATTCTTGGCACTCGGGCGGTCGGGAGGCCGAGCTTATCAGCGAAACTTCAAGCCATCCGGGCTTGATTGGTAAATAAGTAACACGCGACCAACTGCGCCAGGCAATTGGATCGGCGAACGACCTACCGCGACGTGCAAGATGTGCGGTGTAGTACACCGCAATCTTGGCAAGGGGACCGCTGCGCGCCCCCGTTGCATCCCCCAGGCTTTGGCGCTCTTCCGCATCGAGCCTCATCCCGCCAGCGAAACGTCCGCCGTTTCGATCCGCGCTTAGGGAAGGGCGTTCCTGCCCCTCCCCAAGACCCCACCCAGACCATCGCTTCGCCGCTGGACCAGGACCAGGAGGAGACTTCGCTCTCCCCTGGACCCCATGACCAAAGGCGTCTGCCGCCCTTGGAACCCTGCACCAGGTTGATCGCACCTGGACGCGACCAGAAGCCGTCGAGCCCCTGGACCCTGATCCTGCCGGACGCCCAACCCTCGCGCCGGATTGGATGCACGAAGGAAGAGGTGCTGTGTTGCGATCCGCATTCAATCAGACCGTGAAGGCGGTACGGGGTGCACCCACGATGCAGCCCTTGCACGCGGTTCCCCTCCGGTTTGTCGCCTCTCGGTCCTTCGGACCAGCAACGAACCGGAGCGCATGGCGGGGCCCGTGCGCCCCTTGACGGCGTTCCCCTGCTGTTGCGCTCCACCGCTCCGGATGAGAGCTCCTTCCATCATTGGATCCAGTGCCATTCACCACAGAGCTGCAGTCCGCCTAATGAATTCACAAAGACGAGTGTCACATGAATTCCGTTGCTATAGCGCACCGAAAGGTCCTGCAGAGAATGTGAGCAAACAGCCTCAAGTCGCCTATGGTGGTTGCATTTCGAATTGTGCACACCTAGGGTAATCACCTACAATATGTGAGCTATTTCTGACCCAAGTCGAAAATGTACGGATTGTTAGATGTCGCACAATGGGAGCAATGGTTTTATCGAGCTAAATCGGTCGTTTCATGAATTGTCAAAATGGGCAAGCGAGGACGACAATCACGATTTAAGCAATGCCTTTATCGTTGGTCCTGCGATAAAGTGGCCTGCAATATTGCTAGATTATCGTACAATCATACTTTCCGAGGCCGGATCTGGAAAAACTGCCGAAATCCGAAATCAGGCAAGGATGCTTGAAGCACAAGGCAAGCCTGCATTCTTTCTGCGTCTCGAAAATGTTGGCCAAGACTTCGATATTGCTTTCGAGGTTGGGTCACCGGAAACGTTCGAGGCTTGGCTCGAAAGCATCGAAGAGGGCTGGGTATTCCTCGACTCCGTTGACGAAGCGCGACTGAAAAGCCCCATCGATTTCCAAACAGCTATCAAACGCGTCGGCCGGCGTTTGGTGAAGGCGTTAGATCGAACCCATATAGTGATCACCGGGCGAACTTCCGCGTGGCGTGCCAGGAGTGATTATGCGCTCTGCGTGGAGAGCCTACCGATTTCACGCTCCAAACTAGTACGCGAAACTTCCCCAGGCACAACTTCTTCCGAGGGCGTATCCGAAACAAAACAAGAAACGCCAGCAATTTTCAAAATTATAACTTTGGATAGTCTGCAAAGAGATCAGATCGAAACATTTGCACGACGATCGGGGATTTTAGACACAAAACAATTTCTAACCGCCATTGATCGCGCGGACGCTTCCACGTCAACCTTGCGCCCACAAGATTTGGTCGAAGTGGTGGCTTTCTGGAAGGCTAACGATAGAATAGGCACCAGGTACGAACTAATGCAATTTAGCATCGAGCGTCGCCTAACCGAGCACGACCAAAATAGGCGCGAGTTGAAGCCGCTGACAACGAAGGTTGCTCGAAGAGCGGCGAAACTCGTAGCGGCAGCGGCGACACTTTCCAAAACACAGGCGATACTTCTTCCAGATCATGAACCCGGATTGCCCGGCATAAATCTTGATTCACTGCTTCCCGAATGGCCCGCTCTCGAACAAACGACGTTGCTATCTCGCCCCATTTTCGACGAGGCAATCTATGGCTCGGTTCGCTTCTACCATCGAACTGTCCGGGAATACTTAACTGCTGAGTGGCTAAGCGATCTCTTAAAAAAACAGACATCTAGAAAAAGTATCTATCAGCTTCTGTTTCGCAATCAATATGGCCTTGACGTAATACCTCCCACGATGCGGCCAATCATGTCGTGGCTCGTAATCTTGGACGAAGATGTCCGTAATCGCGTATTGAAAATCGCGCCAGAGGTGACGCTTGAGGGCGGAGACCCGACGCGTCTCCCCGTGGAAGTTCGGCGCAGCCTCTTAAATGACGTTTGTGCACGCGTAGCTGCAGGTACATCTGGCCGCACGATCTATGACTATGGAGCTGTTCAGCGTTTCGCCAGTGATGACATCGCCGATGAAGTGTCGAAGCTTCTGGTAAAGTATCGGAAAAATCAGGATATCACCTGGTTTTTGCTGAGGATGGTTTGGATTGGCCAGCTTGCCAGCTGTTTGTCGCAGGCTAAAACCATAGCTTTCGATCCGAAAAGTGCAATTTATCCGAGAATCGCGGCATTTAAAGCAGTCGAAGCTATAGGTTCGGCTCAAGATCGGCTAGAGCTACGCGTCAAATTCCTGAACGAAAAAGGCGAGCGCAGTAGACAATTATTAGGTGAGCTTCTTTCCGGCTCACCATATTCGAAAGAAACTATTGACTGGCTCGTGCGATGCATCGGCCGATCTGAAGATCGGCGACGGCATAGTTCTGATCAGCTGCAGCACGAGATGGTAGACTGGGTGGCAGCCGCGCCCTCCGATATCTTGTTGGATTTCATAAAAGCCCTTGCGCCTTTCCTCACGCAAAAACCTGTTAAAGAGCGCCGTTTCTGTGAAATCTCCGTCCGCTTTGGGTGGCTTATGAAGCCGCTTTGCAAGGCAGTGGAGCGGCTCATTGCGCATCGGAGCCCACATGCGCTCGAACATGATGCGCTTGCCATTCTCGTAAAAATTCCGGCTGCAAAGACATACGACATCGATATCTCATTCCGACAAGAAGCTGATTTTAAGCCATTGGTCCGGGCTTGGCCGGAGCTTAATAGGGCTCTTTTTTGGTATGCGGTTCAGATAGCTCGGGAAGCAGCCGAGCAGGAAAACCCTCGCAATCGTGTCACAAGCCCGTGGCAAGCGTCCCTTCTGGATGATTTATGGGGTTTTGAAGCTGTAGATTTCGATTATTTTATTGAACAGATCAATCTTAGAAATGAACTCGATGATAAGCTTATTGCACTGACCATTGCTATACGACTGTTCGCAAATGAAAATTCGCCGGATAGGTGGAAACAACAATTACAAGCGGCCTCCATGTCAAACCATGAGCTTGCCGAGAGACTCCGCGGTCACTTCTATCCTCTGCCGCCATCTGCGGAAGAGCTTAAATGGAAGAAGCAGGAGAAGATTTGGAAAATACAGGCCGAGAAGAGGCAGTCCCAGCAAGAAGCAAACCGCGCTGAATGGCGGAAGCGTCTTCAGGAAATGCCAGACAAAATTCGTGACCACGGGTTGCCAAATCCCGAAGATATCAGTCGCCCACAATGGTACTTACTCGAGGTCTTGAGAGACAAATCACAAAACTTGTCTCGCTGGAGCGATGCTCGTTGGGAGCTATTAGCCGAAGAGTTTGGCGATGCAGTTGCGGAGGCGTTCCGAGATGGAGCAGTAGCGTATTGGCGGAAGCATGATCCGAAGGTGAGATCAGAAGGGGCTCCCGCCAATTCGACAACACATCGAGTGGTATTTGGGCTCACTGGACTTGAGATAGAAGCTGGATCTGATCCTAAATGGGTCGATAATCTGAATAGTCTAGAAGCAACGCGCGCATGTCGCTACGCATCTCACGAAATGAACGGCTTTCCATTATGGCTGCCAAAGCTCTTTGAAAAGTTTCCGCATGAGGTTGTCCAATTTCTTATTCGTGAGATCGCTTTCGAGCTGCGGACGGGTAAGCCAAATCAGGATAGCAACTACATATTGAGCGATGTCGCCTGGTCAGGTGAGTGGCTGTGGGATGCCATCGCTCCCCACTTATTGGCGATTGTGAAAGTGTCTGAGCCAAATAATACGTCAGCGCTCGAAAAAGTATTGAAAATACTGCAGGGAGCAACGTCAATAGCGGATCAGCAGCTCCGCGATCTTGCCCGCGGCAAAGCGACTTCTTTGCGGCGCGACGAACACGCAGCGATGTGGTTTTCGGCGTGGGTTGGTGTTGATCCAGAGGGCGCAATTCCTTCGTTGCAGAAAAAGCTGGGAAACATCAAAACTGAGAGTAGATCCGTTACATTCGCGATGATATTTGCGCAAAATCTTGTAGGAGGGCGAACGCGGCAATCGCCAAGAACGCGTGCGAACTTTCAGAAACCCGACTTTCTGAAACGTATTTATCTCTTGATGCACGAGTACATTCGCCGCGCCGAAGACATAGATCGCTCGAATACGGGTGGGTATTCGCCCGGCTTGCGAGACGACGCCCAGGAGGCCAGAGACGGTATTTTCTCGTTATTGAACGCGATACCAGGGAAGGAAGCATATGTAGCAATCGAAGAGATTGCGAGGTTGCATCCAGATGAGGGTTCGCGAGCATTCATGCTTCAGTATGCGTTATCTAAGGCGCAAACAGACGCTGATTTGGTTCCTTGGTCGCCGGAGGAAGTTGTAGCCTTTAATGATCATTTAGAGCGGACCCCCTCAGATCACCGATCTCTCGCCGAACTAGTGATGCTGCGCCTGCTGGATATGAAAGAGGAGTTAGAGGAGGGCGACACAAGCCTGGCTAAGATACTCCTGTCGCCCTCGCTTGGCGAAACTGATGTGCGGCTTTATTTCGGCCGAGAATTCCGTGACAAGGCGAGTGGTCGCTATATCGCCCCCCAGGAAGAAGAACTCGCGGACGCGAAGCGCCCGGACATTCGTATTCACGGCATGGGCTTCGACGCGCCGGTTCCGGTGGAACTGAAACTTGCCGATAAATGGTCCGGAGCTGAATTGTTCGAGCGATTTCGGAATCAATTGGGCGGGGACTATTTGAGGGACGGCCGTTCAAGTCGAGGCGTGTTTCTTCTGGTATGGAGGGGGGAGCAGAAATCTTGGCGAATACCTGGGCGTCGCAAGGCGGTGTCTTTCGGTGAGCTTGTAGAGAGCCTTCAATCGTATTGGTCCGTGTTATCTCCTGAGTATCCAGGCGTGGATGAACTTACCGTGGTGGGGATTGATTTGACCAAGCGCCTGCAAGCTTCCAATGAGCCTGTTCATCCAAAGCTAACGGGGTGATTTGCGATCTTTCTGCAGATTTTTATCGTGATGTGTGCTTCTCAGCATGTTTGATAGTTCAGCTCTGTCCCAAAAGTCTGGCATATCTACGACAAAGAAGCCATTATCGCGGGAATCGAGAAGACCGCAGCCTCCGCTTGTGGCTCGCCGGATATCTTCGACTTGCAGGAGGGGCCGCGCCTGCTCCACAAGGTTGTCGCCTGATCCGTTCACCTGGTTCGAGTTCACGTTGAAGCCACGCACCATGACCGAGGTTTTGCCGGAGCGGTGCTCAATCTCCTTCAGAGTGTCGCTATCCGGCAGCCCGCGATAGAGCGTATGAGCTACAGCCTTCTTCCAGATGCGTGCGGTCTCTCGCCCATAGCGGGTCTCAATCTGCGCGGCCGCGTTCTGAAACACGCCGAGGAAGTTGATGCCGCCCTGACGGTAGAGGGTCAGCACCTCGTAGAAATTTGAGACGTAGAGCTGGCCCCATTCCTCACCGATCACGAGCGCGCGCAGCGGGCCTTGGGCATCGGCGAACCGCTCAATTACGGCTGCTGTCATGGCTCCAACAAAGGTGCGGCTGGTGTCGGAGCGCGCCGAGCCGATCAGGAAGAGGGCAGTGCGCTCGCGCTTCATGTCGGCCGGATCGAACGTGTTGCGGCTCGTCAGTTCGCGTGCCGCCATTCCCGGTTGGAAGCCTTGCAGCCGCTCGACGATCAGCGAGGCGTAGGCGTTCCACTGGTCTGGCGAGGCGGTTAGACCAGCTACGAGGCGGCACATACCGGCTTCGTCCTGCATCCTCCGGTCAGCCGCCCAAAGCAGCAGATCGTCAGCAATCTCATCGCGTGGCCGCCCCCAAAAATCCCACAGGCCGCCCGGTGAGCAGGACCAGCGCTCGGACGGGTAGAGGGCGGTCACCTTATTGTAGAGCGTGAAGAAGCTCCGGACGCCCTGGCTTACCCAACGGTTCTTTGAGTCCGGGTCCTGCGGCACGAGAAAGCTCGCAGCGTCATAGGCTGCCTCACCGACGATGCCGCGTAGGGCTGGGTTGGCCGCCGTCTCCAGGAGACGCGTGTTGATGTTGTAGCTCTCCGATGGGTAGCCGTGGTGGTTGCCCGCATTGATGAACCGGACGCGGTATCCCTGGCGCTTGAGCGTCACCCACGACACCCAGGCTAGCTCACCATCCTTCGGGTCGGTGATGATTTTGGTCAGATGGTCGGTGCGTGGCGAGACAAGGTTCACGCCCAGGAAGCGGGTGAGCTTGCCCTTTCCCGCCTGCGCATCAATCGCAACAGGCTCCGTACCGTCATAGACGAGCGGATAGCCGTCGACGAATCCGAGTTCGATCCCCCGGCGGATATTCCGATAGGTGCGGGCCGGGACGGTCATAGCAACCCCGAACGCCTCAGGGCTTCCATGTCATTCAACTTCGCGTTCCCGAGTTGCCCACTCGGGTTCGCGTCAAGCATCTGGCGAAGGCGGAAGGCCGCAGCGGCTTCCGCCCGTGCTCTCGCGATCCGAGCTTCGGCAGCGTCTTCCCAGGCGAGCCGCTGGGCTGCCTGAGATTCGAGGCTGAACAGGAATTGGTGGATGGCGATGAGTTGCTGGAAGCTCATTTGCGCAGCTCCTCCTCATCGTCCCAGGTGGCGAAGCGGAACGGTTGGGCGGGGGAGGAAGAAACATCCTCGTACTCAGCGTCGATGGTCCGCTCTGGGTGCGCCGCGCCAATCGAAGTCGTGTGTTGGGATTTGATCAGTTCCTGCGGCGTGTCGGTATCATCACCCGCAAAGCCAAGGCTTAGCGATCCGCCGGTGTAGCCTCCGAGCACGAAATATATCCAGAAATCATGGACGACCTGGACGCGAAAAAGGACTGAAGCAAACAACACGAAAACAGGGAGAACCACTGCGCCGATCAATCCCCGTCCAACAAATTCTCGCGCTTCTTCCGGTGTAAGAATCTGACCGAAAAACTTCCGAGGCTTGTTCCAGGCAAGTAAGCACAACAAGGTCATGCACAGCGAGAAGAAGGCGGCTGCTGCGAATATAAAAGCGAATAGGAACATGAAACCGGCTCCTATGATGCCAATAAAGACGGCCATTCCGTGGTTGTCATTGTTGTTGGCGGACATCTTCTGCCTCCAGCAATTTTCTATCGCTCCAGGCCCAGCCCGATAGACATCTCGCGCTTCCGGGCTGGCCCAGGATCAAGACCGCGCGAGAATTTGAAGAAGCGTCCAAGCTCGCGCCGCAGCTCAAGCAGTTCTTCGGCTTGACGCGTGCGCAAGGATTTGAATTCAACCTGGAGGCGGGCGCGTTCTTCACGCTGCCGATCAATTAGCTGCTGGCGTTCTTGCGCCTGCCGTTCGCGGCTTGCTTTCGCTTCCGCTTCGTTCTGCACGCGGACCTTTTGATATTGGCCGGTGATCCGGTGCCAGAGGCCGCGCAGACCTTTGGGCAGTCTCGCTGCTCGTGCCTTCGTCTCTGCGTCCCAGGTGCGCGTTTGTTTCTGGTCAAGCTTCGCGCGCCCATCGCGGTGGCGATAGGTCATTTCCATCTTCGCGTGGGCGAGAATGGCAGCGGATTTCTGGAACTTGGTCCGCGACTCCGCTACGTGTCGCTTGATCGCGGGTGTCATCCGCTCGGCGAGCACCTTGCGGGTCGCATCGACGGAGGGCAGCGCATCGCCATCACCGAGCCGCGCCTTCACATCCTTGGTTTTGAGGCCCAGGACGCGGGGGAGCGAATGCACTTCGCCGTCATGGTCGATGATGACATGACCGCGCCGGTCGCCGCGCGCGATGAAGCAGCCATGCTCTTCCAGCGCGCGGGAGAAGGCAGCGGGGCTATCCGATACCTGCCAGCAGGATTGAACGGCAGCCTTGAGCCAGCGTGGGTCTTGCCCCTGGCGCTTGGCCTGTTGCCATTCGACCAGGGTGAAGTTGCGCGGATCGCGCATCCCTTCGCGCGCAATTCCGCGCGGCATATCCCAGCCATGTTCGAGATAGAGATCGCGCGAAAGGCCGACGAGCTTCCTTTTGAAGAAGGACATCGGTCGCGCTGTCATGGTGGCCGCGTCGATGCGGCTCCAGACAGCATGAGCGTGGCGGCGGCCTTCCTTTTCATGGAAGACGATGGCGCGCGGCTGCCCATTCAATCCGAGGCGGCGTTCCGCGTCTTCAATCGCCTTCTCGAACTCGGCCTCGGTGACGGACGCGCTTTCGGGTGGGCTCAGTGACAGCGAGAAGAGATACTGGCGGCACTTGGTCCCGCGCGAGATCGCTTCGGCTTCCTTGAACGCGCCCCGCAAATTATCGGAGGCGAACTCGCGCAGCTCGTGGACGCGCACATGTTCGTTGTCGTCCATCCGCATGAGGTGGGCGGCAAGGTCCTGGCCGCCGCCGCGCTGCGAGCCCTTCAAGATCATGGCTGAGCCTCCGGCTTCAGGCCGAGAGCGATCAGCAGCAGGCGGCGAATCTCGTGAAGGTCGGCGAGTGCCTGAACCAGGGCGGCTTCGGTTTCTTCCGTCGCGGGAAGCGAGCCGGTGTTTGCCGCATGGGCGAGTTGGTTGAGGTTGCTGAAAACCCGCGAGCGGCCGAGCAGGGCGATAAGCTGGGCCAGAACCTTCCGGTCGGCAATCGAGATGCCGCTCTTTCGAACCCTGGCCGGGACCGGCTCGCCCAGAACTTTCGCGCGGATGTAGGTGCCGAGCGGAGCGCCCGCGGCCTCACAAGCCAGGCGGGCGCGCTCGGCCTCCGAAAGCCGCAAGCTGAAAGGTGCCGGTGCCTTGGCCTTTCTGATTCGGCGGGGTTTAGCGGGAGGCGGGGCTGCCGCTTCGGTCTCGAAGGTGCTGCCTAGGGACATGGTGGCACCTGCAAGTCATGCGACTTGCGGTGCTCCAGGATGGCGTTCCACTGAGCCAGCGTGTCGAACATTTCGTTCGAAACGTCGGCGGGCGGGCGCGCCATTCAAATCAAGTGCTTAGCGGATGCCCGGGCAATGCCCTTTCCCGCTGACGACTGTCGGACGACCAACCCACGCAGTCTCTGAACTCGCGACGAGAGCGTGTTTGGTCCCGGCCTTGGTGGAGCGGGTCGAGCCTGAAGTGCTCTGATTCTGCGGCCCAGGCTTTGCTGACAGCCTCGCAGCTCGACCGACAGCACGGTCGAATGCCGCTCCTTCGGCCCAGTACGCTGATCGAGGACGGACGTGCGCGTCTTCCACTTCGCCACGGATTTCAGGTCGATGCCGTAGCGCTCGGCCAGCGTTCGATCTAGCGCAGCCTCAGCACCACCTGCTCCCCGCTCGTCTTCTGACCTCGCCGCATGTCCGACGCCTTCGGTCCCAACTGACCCTCTCAATCAGCCCGGTCCAAAGCCAGCCGGTCAGGTCAGATTCGGAGCGACGCGCTTGGTGTGCCGTCCGCGATGAGAACAGGTCGCGGGCGCGAGCCTCGCCGCCCTCACGGATTCGTCGGCGCGGCGTCCGAGGCTACGCGTACACGCGAAAGTAATCGACGCGCATATGGGTGAGCTTCTGCGCTTCGGTCAGTTGAGGGGCCGGGACATCCGTCCGCAACGCCAATGTGAGGAGCGGCCAGAAGACGTCGCCGGCTTGTTCCATCTCCGACGCGCGGGTGAGTGTCCAGATATTGAGCTGGTTCGTCTTAGGATTGATAATTGGCTTGCGCTCAAAATAAGGAATGCATTGACCGTCCTGGATCAGCACGCCGTACCGGCAGTACTGTTCCGTCATGTCGACGGGCGTGGGAACGCCGGTGCCTTCGTTGTGCTCACCGGGCTGCCCCCATTCGTGCAAGTACGCGCCGTAGAGCTTCGGCTCGAAACCCTTGTGCTCGACGATATCGACCTCTATGCTCCGTTTGGCATTGGTGATGCCATCCCGGTTGAGAAGCCAGAACGCCGGCCACGTGAGCGGATGCCGCGGGAATCTCATCCGCGCTTCGAGATAGCCTTGGCGCCAGCCGACCGATACGACACCGCTGCGGCTGCCGGTCTGCAAATTTCCGGAAATCCACTGATAGTCGGATGTGTTGTTTCCATAGTAATTCACGACGCTCATCTTGCGTCCGATGTATTTCGCGGAAATCTGGAGGGCCGTGCCGCCCGTGGCCTCCGCATCCGTGACGATCTCGTAGGGTTTGAAGCCTTCCGCCCCGGCAAGGGGAGCGAAGGCGGAACGGCCGTAGAAACCGGACGGCCCAGTCGTGGCCTTCGGTCCGCCATTCCAGATCCGTCCGTTGATCTCCGCGAAGGGCTCATCGAAGACGAGCGTGCGGCCCTGCGTCGGATCCACGGAGGCGTCGATCGCCGCACTTGAGCGGCTGGTCGGCAGCAGGGACGCGGCCGCGCAGATCGGTAGATCCCGGAAGCACGATTTCAGCAGATCGCGGCGTACCCAGCGAGGTTTCGTCATGGCTCAGGCTCCGAGTTCCGGCGTGGCAAGTGAGAGAGAACTTCGCGGCACGAACCTCCCTTTCGCGGCGACGCCATGATCTGGGACATGCCGGTGCCCGGCGGCGCGCCGCTGTGGTGAGGCTGACGGCTTTCAGGACCGGTTTCGCTCCCGTGTTTCCGCTCGCAGGATGTCCAGCGCCATGGCGCGGGCCCTGGCCATTCCGTAGCGGTGTCGATACCCGGCCTGCCGCAGACGATCGTTGGGGAACCGCATCCTCCAGAGAGGATTGCGCAAGGGCAGCGTCCGGTTGCGCAGGAAATCGTGGAGCCAGTCGACGAGGGCCGGCATCGGGATGACCCGGAAGCGGGGATCGCGGCTTATCGCGAACGCCCGCCGCATGAAGTCGCCGATCCGCGCATCGCGCGCCTCGTGATCGGAGAGATTGAAGACCTGGACCTCGCCCGCCGGCCAAGCCCCGGTCAGGGACCGCGTCATCGTCCAGATCGCCGCGTCCGTGACGTCCCGGACGTAGACGTGATGGGAGGGCCGGTGCGCTGCGAAGAGGCGCTTCGAGAGGCTCCAGTCGCGCAAGCCGATGAGATTATGGAGATCGACGACCACCGTCGGGCGCAGGATCACGTAGGGAAGGGTCGAGGCGATCCGCCTGATGGCCTCTTCGCCGGCGAGCTTCGTTCGACCGTAGGCGCGAACGTAGTCCAGGGCCCAGTATTCGGATTTGACGTCGACGCTGCTGGTGAGAACCGGCGCCGTCTCCGTCATGGTGCGCGCGCGGCCGCTGCCATACACGGAGACGGTGCTCATGTAGCAGAAGGCCCGGACGCCGTCCCGCTCGGCGGCTTCGGCCAGTCGCCGCGTCGCCTCGACATTGATGGCCTGCATCCGATCCTGCTTCCCGAGCTCGGCGGCGAGATGCATGACGGCCGCGCAGCCGTGGACGAGGCCGGCGTAATCCTGATCCGCCGTGAAGTCGAAGGTCCGCCACTCGACCCGACCCGTGCGCGGCTGCGCCTCGGTCAGGGGCTGGGACGTGACGGCCCTGACCGCGTAGCCGCGTTCCTGCAGGTCCTCCACCAGGATGCGGCCGATCCGCCCCGTCGCCCCCGTCACGAGGACGCGGAGATCGCCCGGGACGGGCGGAGACGTTCGGAGGTCGGAGACCACGGTGTCGCGCTGCTCCGGGACCTTCAGCAGGTCGGCGAGGCGGATCGCCAGAGCGACGATCATCTGCGTGGGATTGCAGTGGCCTCCTGTCGGGAACACCGAACTTCCCGTGACGAACAGGCCGTCGATCCCGTGAACCTGGCCGCGCGCATCGACGACGCCTCTGGTAGCATCGTCGGACATGCGGGTGGTGCCGGTCGGGTGGGCGACATCGACGAAGCTGAGCGGGATCGGCGCCTCTTCGCGCACCCAGTCTGCCAGCTCGGGCACGGGCAGGCCCAGGCGGGCGAACTCGGAGACGACGAGCCGCGCCGTCTCGCGCATCGTGCGGCCTTCATCTTCGTGACTGCGCCAGTCGATCAGGGGCAGCCGGCTGCCCAGGTGATCCCGCTGATCGGAGAGCATGACCCGGCTCTCGGGATCCGGCCGCTGCTCGACCATGCATTCGAGGCTCAGCTCGGAGAGCTTCCGCGGAAAGCCGTTGCGCGCGATGAAATGGTCCCGGCAGCCGCGCAGGAGCAGCGGCAGGTTCGACGTCAGCGTCAGGATGTCCTTCGCCCGCGGCTTGCCGACCAGGATCCTCCGGATCGCGTCGCCCGGGTCGTCGGGGGCGAGCGTCTCCCCGAGCCAGACCGCGCTGTTCAGGAGCTGACGGCTTCGCTGGACGTCCGGGCTCAGGCGGAGCCCGCCCCGGAACAGCCGATCCTCGATGGTGTAGCGGCCGAACCGCCGCTGCAGCGCGCGCGATCGGTGAGGGTCGAAATGCGCGACCGGCCCGCGCAGGTGATCCATCAGGTAGCGACCCACGCGGTCGAACCTGTTGCCGAGGCCGCCCGGGACCTGATGATCGGAGGCGAGGAGGAGCCGCGCATTCTCGATCCCGCCGGCACACAGGACGACATGGCGGGCCGGCAGCTTGACGATCGCGCCGTCGGGCGCCGCGACTTGGACGCCCTGTACCCTGTCGCCCGTCCCGTTCACGTCGATCGCGACGACGGTCGCGCCGCTGATCAACGTGACGTTCGGGCCCAACTTCTCGTCCAGTTTCCGCCCGAAGCGCGTGTACTCGAACGGATAGGATTCCGCGTCGTCGCGGCTGAACTGCCAGAAGAAGGGCAGGAGCATCCGAGGATCCGGCTCGGACCAGGCCGGCTGCGAACCGAACAGGTCCCAGAAGCGCGCGTCGCTGAAATGGTTGCCGTAGGCGAGCCCGAGATACTTGGCCGTCCGCTCGAGATAAGGATCGAGTGCGTCGCGCTGGAACGGCCACCCACTCTCCGGGACCCAGGCACGCTGCTCGAAGTCGATCGTGTCGAAAGGGGCGCACCGGCCGCCCCACGTGTGCGAGCTACCACCCACGATCCGGTTCCGGACGGCCCACTGGGTCGCGCGCGGCCGGCCGACATTCACGATGGCGTCCAGCGCGTCCGCGCTCTCCATCCGGTCGAGGCCGCCGCTCTCCAGCAGCACGACCCTCAGGCCGCCGCCGGACAGCTCGCGCGCCAAGGTACTCCCGGCCGGGCCCGTCCCGACAATGCAGACATCGCAAGCCGCATCCAGAAGACCCTCGATTTCACGTGCGGCACGCAGTTGGATCACGGTGGGCGGCTCCCGGGCTCATTCCATCGAGACTACCGTCGCGCACTTATTGCTGAAGCGCGGACGTGGACGATCGACGCATTGAGGAGGCATGAATATGCTCAGTGTCCACTTGCCATGACGCCGGATCGTCAGTGATTCTTCGGGCACGACGCGGATATGGACCAGCGATAGATCCGTCGACGAGCGGGCGCGATGGTTGCGCGCGGTCGTGAGGACGGCAATCCATGACGCTCCGCGGCGCGGTCCGGACGTTGTCGGCCGGTGGTGCGGCTCGCCCGTGCGACGCGCGCCTATCGCCCCGTACCGGCCGGCCGGCGCATCGCGGCTGCGAACCCTGGCGCGCTCGGCGGGCCGCCGCGTCGATGCTGCTTCCGCGGCGCGCGCGACGACTTAGAGCCATGCCCGATCGCGTTGCAATCGGGCACGGCTCTAGACCTTTGTCTTGACGCGCTCTCTTACGCCGAACCGGTATCCACTTCGGCGGAGAGCGCTCTAGGGTCGAGGTGGAGGATGGGCCGGGCCGCTGCGCGACCGGGGGCTGGCCGAGGTTCAGCATGCCGATTGCCGGATCGCGTCGGCGTGAATGTGCACGATCCTCTCGGCACTGTACTGGTCGATGTGAAGCTTCCTGAATTCCGAAAACGATCTCTCCAGGATTATATTGTCACAGTAATACTCCATGGATTCTATGAGCGCCTCCTCGTCGTCGGGTGGGATCAGGCGCCCGAGACGTCGGTCGACTAGGATGTCGCTGGGGCCGAATTCGCAGTCGGTGGATATGACGGGCAGTCCGCACCGGAGGGCTTCGCAGATCGCCAGCGACCAGCCCTCCCATCGAGACGTCGCGACGAAGACATCACTCGCGAAGAGCGCCCGTTGCGGGTTGTCCGGGTAGTGGACGAGCCGGACGACCTCGGACAGGCCGAGCGCCTGAATCTGGTCCGCCAGCGCCGCTTTGTCGGATCCGTGGCCGACCAAGTTGAGCCGCACGTTCCTGCGCCGCTCGTACAATCGCGCGAACGCGCGCACCAGAAGGTCCTGACCCTTCTGGAAGGCGTAGCGTCCGACATTCACGAAGGTGATGACGGCGGGGTCGGGCCGGATGTCGGCGTCCGACGCTTCGAAGTGCCTGACCGGGTTGGGAACCCAGTACATCGGCCGTCTGCAGTTGAAATCGGCCTCGAACGCCCGGAGCTGCCGCGGCGACGTGCCGAAAACGGAAGCGATCCGCGGGAGGATGTAATGCTTCAGGAGGAAGAACTTGACCTTCGATTTCAGGCTGGCGGATTCGCGCCGCGGGTTGCCGTGCAGGTGCATCGTGATCCGCTGCGGGATGCCCAACCGGGCGAGCCAGAAGATGACGGTCGGCTCGATCTGCGGGACGATGACCAGATCGTAGCGGCCTCCTTTGCTGACATCCCTGAAGATCCGCAGGAGGTGCAGGCGCGATGTGACCGGCCGGAAGACGCTTCTGTAAGGCCGCGGTTCCGCCGGGTAGTTCGCGTGCTGCGTGACTCGCAGCACGTCGACGGCGAACTCGGTGCCGCACTTCTGCGCGAGTTCCCCGCCGATCGTGTCGACCACTCGCTCGATGCCGGCGAAGACGGAAGACCCCGGCTGTAGATAGAGGATCTGGACCTTCTCACGATCTCCGGCCGCCATCCCAACCAACTCCTTCCGTTCGAAGCTCCGGCGATCCGGGCGCGGGCCCGTCGACGATGCCGGAGTCCGACTCACGCGCGATTGAGGACGGCGCCGATCACGTTCGCGCCGGCACCGATCAGGCCGTTCACCGCGTCCGACAGCTCGTCGACGGTCGTGCGCCCGGCCTCGGCGACGATCACCACGACATCCGCTCGACGGGCCGCGACCCGGGACTCGGCCGAGACGGAGAGCGGCGGCAGGTCGAGGATGACGTAGCCCCCCCGGCGCATCTGGTCGATGACGCTCTGGAAGACCGAGGAGCTGAGGGAGATGCCGGTGCCGACCGCCGTGTACGGCGACCGCGACGGCAGGACCGAGACGCCCCCGAAATCCACGAACTTGGCGAGGGCCAGATGGCTCGGATTGATGATCAGGTCGGCGAGACTCGCGCCGACCCCGGCCTTGGAGTCCGGGGTCAGGAAGAAGGTTCCGGCGCCGTGGATATTCGTGTCGATCAGCCGGGCGGTCCGGCCACCTTCCTGCAGCAGGCGCGCCAAGCTCAGGCCGATCAGGGTCGTGCCGGTGCGCGGGGTGCAGCCGACCAGGGCGATGACACAGTCGGAATCGTGGCCGCGCGCGGAGAGGGCCAGCTGGATCGACGTCCGAAGGTCGCGGACGCCCGTGGAGAATTTGACGTTGAGGAACCACGGCGCGTTGACGTTGCGCAGATCCACGGTCTCGCGGCGCCCCTCGGCCGTCTTGCGCAGGACCTCGGGCATCACGGCGAGGCAGGGGATGCCGGCCCTCTGGACGAGATCCTGCGGCGTCCGGATCCGGCGGTCGAAGGCCTGCAGCAGCGCCACGGCCAGGAAGCCGCCGACGAGGCCGATCATCGCGCCGAGGCCGAGGATCAGGGTCTTCCGCGGGGCCGAGGGTTTGAGGGGCTGCAGCGCCGCGCCGATCACCCGCGCGTCGGCATCGGGCGTCGGCGCGTCCGGCAGCGTGCCCTCGGTGACGGCCGCCGCGGCGGACCGCGCCTGGGAGGCGAGGGCATTGACGCGACCCTGGAGGAACTCGGCGCCGTTCTTGGCCGCATCGGCCTTGGCAGCGATGGATTGCAGGAGATAGGCCGAGACGGCCGCGTTCGCGACGCGCCGCGCCAGGTTCGGGTCTCTGGACGTGTACGAGACCTCGACAACGTACGACTGTCCGACCCGCCTGACGGTAAATCGCTCGGCGAAGTTCTCGAACTTCCTCTGCTGCAGGATGGCTGCCGTCGACGGCGGGGCGGTCCGCAGCCCCGACAATTCGGACGCGCCCGGGCCCGGCTCCTTCGGGCTCTCGGCTTCCGGAGGACCGAATTCCGGATTGTTCGCCAACTGGAGACTGTTGAACACGTTCGCCAGCAGCCGTTCCGAGCGGAGGACCTGGAGCTCACTCTCGGCCCGGCCCACATCGAGGCTCGGCATCAGGGCGCCATCGGAGGAGCCCGACCCCACCGGGCGCCGCGGCTCGAGCAGCAGCACAGCGGTCGCCGTGTAGAAGGGGGTCGCGGTCACCGTGTAGAGCGCCGCGCAGCCGATGCAGAAGACCACCCAGACGGCCACCGCCAGTTTGTGCCGGCGGGCCGCCTTGAGGGCCGCCGAGATGACGGCCAGCGGGCCGTCCTGCACGCCGATGGAGGTCGTCTCCGGAGAATGGGAGACCGATTGGGACTGGTCCGGCGGGATCCGGTTGGTGTTGTGGATGTTCATCTCACACTTTCCGTCGGATCTTCAGGGCCCGCTCGGGCTCCAGCCGTCCCACGAGCACGTCCGCGGCGCCGCGCAGATTGCCGCGCAGCCGGCCGCGCCGGTCGATGAACGGCTCGGGGGCCGCGAAGCGCGTCACGTTGCTGAGAACGTTGCGGGTAATCTGGCCGAAGACTTGAGACAGGGTCATCGTACCCTTGCGCAGCATGTATAGCGGGTTGACAATCTGCGAATAGCCGAGCCGATCGCCGGAGATGCGGCCGCCTTTCACGCCCATATGGACGCCGCGGGCCTCCATGCATTTGACGAGCCGGCCGCCTCGGGCCGCCAGGGCCGCGCCGAAATCGCGGTCCTCGAGCCAGCCGTACAGGACGAGCCGCTCGTCGAAGCGCAGCGTGCCGATGGCCGAGCGACGGAACGCCATGTTGCAGCCGTACGGGCTGAAGGCCTCGATGGGCGCCGCCGGCTCGACCGGAGCCAGCGCGGCGAGCATCCGGTCGACCTCGGTGAAGCGCAGTCCGGGCCCCTTGATGCCGTCCGCGACGACGTCGCCCGTCAGGCCGACGATGTCCGGCTCGTCTTCGAAGCGCTGCGCGGCTGCCGCGAGCCAGCCGGCCTCGGGGACGAAGTCATCGTCGAAGAAGACCACGATATCGATCGCCTCGGGCAGCGCGGCGAGGGCGGCATTTCTCTGAGTGGCGAGGCCGGGACGCCCCGTGACCACCGTCACGCCGGGCCACGCGGCCGCCTCGCCGGCATCGTCCGGGGTGACGCAGGAGATCAGGATGGCGGCGGGCTTCAGGGTCTGCCGATCCAGGATCCGCCGCAGCGTGCCGGTCACCACCTCGGGACGGCCCAGCGTCGCGATGGCGACGGCGATGCTGGGCGGAGATGGCGGTGCCGCGGATCGCGCGGCAGGGCGCGCGGCGGCGCGCGCGGTCGGCCGCACCTTCGGCGCCCGCATGAGATCGAGGTAGCCCTGCGCCGAAGCCTCCCACGAGAAGAGGGCGGCCTGATCGCGACCGCGGCCGATCAGGTCCGATCGCAGGTCCGGGCTCGCGGCCAGGGCGCGGATCTGGTCGAGCCAGCGTTCCGGCCGGTCCGGCGGAGCGAGCAGGGCCGCCGACCCGCAGATCTCCGGCAAACTCGCGCGGTCGGTCGAGACGACGGGGCAGCCGCGTGCCATCGCCTCCAGCGCCGGAAGCCCGAACCCCTCCGTGAGGGAGGGGAAGGCCAGGCACAGGGCGCGCTCCATCAGGTAGGCGAGGTCGTGGTCGGTGACGAAGCCGAGGTGGCGGACATTCTCGCCGCGCCGCAGGTCCTCGGCGGCGTAGATGGTCGCCTGGCCGCCCGCCACCACGAGGTCGAGCCCGAGTTCGCCCAAGGCGGGCGCCAGTTTGAGCAGCAGATCGAGGTTCTTGTGGCGGGCGCGGGACCCGAGGGCCAGCACGAAGGGGCGCTCCAGGCCGTCGGCGTCCCGGTCCAGGGCCGCCGGCGCCCGGACGGCCTGTCGCGGATCCCAGGCGTGCACGTGCTCGTGCCCGTTCGGGAGCACGACGATGTCGGAGGCTCTCACCGAGAGATGGTTGGCGATCTGTCCGGCCGAGAAGCTCGAGACGGTGGCGATCCGCGCGGCACGGCGCGCCAGAAGCGGCTGGAGCGTCCTGTAGAAGGTCCGGAACGACGCGCTGTAGCTCTCCGGCGCGTTGAACACGTTCGCGTCGTGGATGCAGACGACCTGATCGGCCTTCAGCGCGGGGGCGGTGTTGCAGAGGTTGAGCAATCGGCCGGGCCAGGCGCGCGGCAGGACGAATTGCTCCCAGGCATGCCCACCCGCCGGTCCGACGGTGCGGAGCGGCGTGCCTGCGAGACGGGGATCCTGCGTGTCCGGCACGGACAGCAAGGGGGCGCTCTCGCCCCGAGCGGCCAGGGTCGCGCTCAGCGCCCGGGTGACGTTCATCGCGTAGCGCTGAACCCCGGTCATCGGCTGGGTGAGGAACCGACCGTTGATTCCGAACGATCCGACTGCCGTCATGCTGTCGCTCTACTCCTGTCGGAGCCCCGATTCGCGGATCGAATACGAGAACAAGAGTGTTCCACCTTTCGCGTGAGCGGCGCGGTCGGACCCGCGATCCCAGGAGCCGGGATCGCGCATGACCCCGCGCGTGCGCAGAATTCGCGTACGTAATAGAGGTAAAAATCCGGGACGCTAATTATTTTATAGGCAGCATTCTGATTCTCGACAGGAAAATCCAAGTGCAGTAGCCGAGGCCCGAACGCTGCATTCGACGACACGGAGAGACCTCAGTTCGCGCCAGAGGCCTGCCGGCGCCACAGGGGCGGCTCCGCGCGCGCCTCGGGCGCGGGCTCGCGGCGGCGGACGAGACGGGACGTGGCCTCCCTTCGAAGGGCGCGACCGGCGTAGACGGCCTCGATCACGGGAAGCAGGAACCGGCCGGCCCGCGGGAAGAAGCGGAGAAGCGCGCCCTCGCGCCAGAGACTGTCGCGGATCTGCTGCGCGGGTCGGGCCGGCCGCGGTGTGGCGTACTGCGCGCTCAGCTCGACGCGTCCGAAATCGCGGGATCTGCCGCCGAGACTCAAAGTCGAGACGGTCCGGTCATCCGGCCAGATGATTGCCTTCTTCAGGGCCGCCCACGCCCGCGCCGCGTCGTCCGGGATCGCCGCGACGCTCTCGGAGCGAAGATCGTCGATGTAGGCCAGGACACCGGTGAAGAGGTCCGGCCGCGTCGATGCGATCCGCGCCTCCCAGCCGTCGTCCTGAAGATTGGCCCGCGGCGGCGATCCCGGGACGGCCTGGGCGAAGGTGCGGACGCTCGGCAGGTCCGGTTCCAGGCAGGCCTCGATCAGGTGCCAGAAGCGCAGCACCGACGTGCGCGCGTCCCAGGGCTTGTACCAGTCGCTCTCGACACTCAGGCCGAACGTGCGGCGGAAATGCGGTGTGGCGAGGCGCTTGTAGTTGCAGCGGGCGAGCTGGAGCCCTGACCACGTCCGCTCCGGCAGGCCCTCCTGAAGCATGCGGACCGTGCTGCCGTAGAGCCCGGTATCGACCAGCACGCAGTGGCGCGCCGGGCCGGCGCAGGCCTCGAGATGCGCGCGGAAACGGGCATCCTGTTGGGCGACCGCGGCGTGAAGGCGGGCCACGCCGGGCTGGTTGCCGGACAGCAGCGCGGTGAAAGCCCCCTCCTCGAAGGGCTCATCCCAGGACGCCGGAAGGGCCAGATCGTCGCGTTGCGCCAGCGCCGCCGCGATCTCCGCCATCGACCGGCCGCTGAACTCCCGACCGAGTTCGGAGAGCATGCCGGGGCTCGGCGGATCGAAGGCGGTGCGGGCGGCCACGAGGCGCGAGACCATCAGGGCCGCGCGCGGGAGGTTCTGTGGCAGGCCGGTTCGCTGGAGGAAGCGCTCGTAGACGAGTTGCAGGCGCAGGCCACCCCGGGCGCAGAACAGGAGGACGGTCCTGTCCGGCGCGAGGAAGCGTTCCGCGAGCCAGAGGCGCAGGCAGAACTCGGCGAGGATCGGGCCCAGCACGCGCTGGCCGAACGCGACCGCGTCGTCGCCCGCGTCGTCGCCCGCGGGGCCGCGTGCGGCGTCGGTCGCGCTCACGGCCCGATCCTCCTGGCCCCGCTGCGGGCGGCACCGATCCAGTGCCGGTGCATCACGCGAGCGCGGACGGCATCGAGGCGGCGACGCAGCACCACGTGGCGCGGCCGGAGCAGTTGTGCCGTCCTCAGGCCCGCGGCGGCGGCCATCGTCACGTCCGCCAGCGTGTCGTCGCCGAGGTGGAGGATCTCGGCGGGGGGCACTTTCTCGCTCCGGAGAACGACATCGAAGAGCGCCCGTGTCCGCTTGGTCGCGTCGTGGTCGGCACTGGTGTAGATGCGCGCGATGGGATGGTCGGGAGCCAGCGCGTTCAGCAGCTGCGCGATGGTCTCGCCGCGGTGGTACGTATCGCTCACCGCGATGATCCTGCCTCCGGCCCGCGCCCGGCCCCTCAGCCACGTCATCAGCCGGGTGTTCGCGCGCAACTGGGCGCGTTCGACCGTGATCTCGGCCCGATACAGGATATCCGCGGCCCGATCATCGAGGCCGAGGACGCGCGTCATGGCCGCGAGCATGTCGGCGAAGCGCACGTCGCCCGAGGGATTGGCCAAGTCGAGCGCCCGGTAGGCCGCTCGCTGCACCTCCAGGCGCGCGGCGTAGATCGCGCCCGGACGGCGCGCCACGCCGTGCTCCGCCGCGAGCAGCTGCGACGCGACGGCCGCGATCTCGTGGAAGCGGCAGCGCTCGGACCGGTGATCGCGCAGGAGCAGCGTGTCGAAGACGTCGCAGGATACGATACGGGCTGCCGTCTCGGGTAGGTGCATGATGGCTAGATCTCTCCCGATCGATGGCGATCGAACCTGATGCCTGCCCGCCGGGCCGCGTCCGGCGGATCCCTTCTGCAATGACGGTGCCGTGACGGCACCACGCTGCGCGCGATGTCCATCCTCCAACGAGTATAGCAACAATCTGTCCCGTCCGACATCAATGAAGGCGTGCTGCTACGGCCATAAGAATTGACGAGGCGACCGCGCACCCCCCGAAAAGGCGGGTTGATCGACCCGACCGAAGGGGAATTTCCGGGAAAGGGGGCCTTAGTGGAGCTTGGGGGCGCCCAACAAGACCGCCGTTCGGAGTAGGTCCGGGGGATCAAAGGTACGACCGCCCGCGCTGGGAGGGCGGCCGGCGCCGTCGGCCGCGACGGATCGACCGACAGGCTCGACTTGCCTGGATGTCACCTCGATCTCGCGCCTCATCCGGGGTTCAACACGTTCCTGGAAGCCCGGCTCGGGCCGGAAAGGGATGGACCTCGATCGATTCTCGATCACGGAGAATTGACTATTGTCATCGAGACAACGTGAAATGCTGAGCTCGTCAGCGATAAGTCCGGCAATTAGACTTGGGTTGTGGCTGCGTCTTCATGTATCGATTGTGGATCTCGGCGGGATGCCGTGCTAGCCAACATCCTGTTGAGCGCTCGAGACAGTGAGAGACGGGAGCGCGGAGCGACGAGCGAGAAAGACGTCTTTCGTGGTCAAGGATCCTAAGCTCGCAGTCATTATCACCTGTTTCAACTACGAAAATTTTGTCGATAAAGCGATTCAGAGTGTCGTCGACCAGCACAACGACTCTTGTGAGATCGTCGTGATAGACGACGGATCGACGGATGACTCATGGTCGATTATCCAGCGGTCCGGCGTCGCGGCATTCCGGATTCCGAACGGCGGTCAGAGGGCGGCCTGCCTGTACGGATTGGCGAAGACTTCTGCCCCGTTTCTGCTCTTTCTCGACGCGGACGACGAGCTTCTGCCGGGTGCTCTCGACCGTATTCTCGCGGAACTAGATCCGACTGTCGCCAAACTTCAGTTCTGTCTGAGATGCGTCGACTCGACGGGGGCGATCCTGGCGGACCCATACCCCGCTCTCGGCGCGTTCCGCGGGCAGGACAGGACTGTCGGTGACATCCTGCGCTCAGGCGTCTACCAGACGCCGCCCACGTCCGGGAATGTCTTCCGCCGCGATGTCTGCGATCTGCTCCATCAATGCGCGTACGACCAAGCTGTCGATGGCGTGATCCTGTTGGCTGCCCCGTTCATGGGCGAGATCGTCAGCCTTTCCGAAAGTCTCGGGCTCTACCGTGTCCATGGCCGCAATGACTCCGGTCTGGGCCGCGTCCCGCAGGCGGCCACCGTCGAGCGGGATCTTCAGCGTTTCCAGTCACGTCTGAGGCATCTGCGCGGTCTTCTTCACGACTGGCGTCCCGGGATCTCCCTCGTCGAGCCAGAGCAGACATACTATTTTCAGTTCCTCGAGTTCTGCATGGCGATCCTCCGGGGTGTCCGGTACGGTGGCAGGCCGTTCCTGGGCCTGATCAGATCTGTCCTGATCGAGCCGCGTTCCCTGAAGTGGAAAATGGCGAATGCGCTCTTCGTCGTCGCGACGTTTCTCGCGCCCGTTCGCTGTGCGCAGGCATTGCTCGCCTTCCGCTTCTCGCCCAAGCGCCGGCCGGTCCGACAGATCCTGCGCGCCACGATCGGTGCGGGGCATTGTTGAAAATCAGTAATGCGCCGGATTTTTCTGTTGCGCCCGGTCGCGCTTTTACACCTAGATGGCTCCGGAATATGTGGCGGCTCTCCTGTTCGGCCAGGGTCGTATCTCCCGCCTAATCGGCGCCGCGGCTTGCATGGAGTCCAGCGCAGGCCGGGGCTCGGATCCGACACGAGCGCTCGTAAGTCATGCGTATTCTCCATCTGCTGAATCACACGCGCCGACTGAACGGCCATGTCCACGCGGCCGTCGATCTCGCGTGCCAACAGGCGCAGGCTGGACACCGGGTCGCGATTGCCAGTCAGGGTGGGGATTTCGATGCGCTGCTCCGGTCCAACGGCGTCGAGTCGATCTTCGCGAGCCACGCGCGCACGCCTGCCCGGATCCTGACGTCGTTCCTCGGATGTGGCGGTGTGCTCCGGCGTTGGCGTCCCGATGTCGTCCACGCCCATATGATGACCAGCGCCGTGCTGGCTTGGCCGACCTGCAAGCTGCTGCGCGTTCCCCTCGTGACGACCGTCCACAATGAGTTCGAGAAGGGGGCCGTCCTCATGGGCCTTGGGACCAGGGTCATCGCTGTGAGCGGTGCGGTCGCCGCGTCGATGCGGAAGCGCGGCATCGCGGCTTCCCGCATCGACGTCGTGCTCAACGGGACCATCGGCTCAGCCCGCATGCGCGGTCGGTCCGAGGAACCGCAGGCTCTGGATCATCCCGCCATCGTCTTCGTCGGAGGCCTGCATCCCCGGAAGGGATTGCCCGATCTGCTGCAGGCCTTCGACAAGGCGTTCCCCCACAATCGCGCCATGCGGCTCTACGTCGTCGGCGGCGGTCCTCACCGGGACGCCTACGAGCAGACCGCGCGCACGCTGGCCTGCACGGATGCCATTACCTTCGCCGGGCCGCGGGACGATCCGTACCGCTGGATGCTGGGCGCCGACATCTTCGTGCTCCCGTCCCACGCCGATCCGGCACCGCTCGTGCTCTCCGAAGCCCGGGAGGCGGGCTGCGCGATCGTCGGCACCGACGTCGACGGGATTCCCGAGCTGCTCGACGGGGGAAGGGCGGGCATTCTGGTCCCGGCAAACGATCCGGACAAGCTTGCGCAGGCGCTGATCACGCTCACGACCGATCCGAGCGCCCTGGGCGCTTTGAGAGCGAAGAGCCAGATCAACTTGGATCACCTGCGGATCGCACGGGTGGCCGACGAGACCTTGACCGTCTATCGGCGCGCTGCCGGCCTCGCGGGGTGATGCGCGTCCCGGTGCGCGGAACCCGGACACGGCTCCCACAACGCACCGCGGGCGCGGCTCGATCGCAAGCTGACCAAATTAGCTAGATTGATGCCGCCGCCGGATGCTGGTTCAGGACTGCCTTGCAGAGCGTGTCAGGATCGGAATCGCCATGTTGCTCAGATCCGGATCCATGTCGTGACCACGAGGCACGACGTCGTTCCGGGCCGGTGTGGCGCCGGTCAGTCCTCCGTGGGACACGTTCATGCTCGCCTCTAAGACGCTGCGCGGCGCCGGATGGAGTGTCGCCGCGCGGATCTCCGCGCGCGCGATCGATCTCGGCACGCTGCTCGTCCTCGCACGGATCCTGTCGCCCGCCGATTTCGGCCTGACGGCCATCGCCGCGTCCCTGATCTCGATCGTCGAGATGATCCTCGAGATCCCGCTGGTTCAGGCCCTGTTGCGTCTGCAGAAGATCGAGAAGTCGCATCTGGATACTGCATTCACGCTGGGCCTTCTCCGGGGCGGGGTCATCGCCGTCCTGATGATGGCCGCCGCTTGGCCGGTCGCCCACATCTACGACGATGTCCGACTGATCCCCATCACGCTCGCGCTCGCGTCGGCGCCGATCGCGCGAAGCCTCTACAGCCCGGCCATGGTACACCTGTTCCGCAAGATCGACTTCCGTGCGTCGTTTCTCGCGGATTTTTCCGGAAAAGTGGCCGCGGCCCTGATCTCGATCGGGTCTCTCTACTTGGGAGCCGGCTACTGGGCCCTGGTGATCAACCCGGCTGCATCCGCGATCCTGCCGACCATCCTGTCCTACGTGCTGGCGCCTTACCGACCGGGGCTCTCCCTGGCGCGGCTGAGTGCCTTCTCGGCGTTCACAGGCTGGTTCACATCCTCACAGATCCTCGCTGCCTTCAGTTGGCAGTTCGATCGCATGTTCCTCGGTTACCACGTCGACAAGGCCGTACTCGGCCGCTACGGGGTGGCGAGCGATTTCTCCGTCCTCCCGACCCAGAGCGTCATCGGTCCGGCTATGCGGCCGGTCATGGCCGCGTTCGCGACGATGGCCGATGACCGCCTCCGCTTACGAGCCGCCTTCCTGAAGGCGGCTCGACTCACGATGATCATCGCGCTCCCGGCTGGCGTGGGCATCGCACTGACCGCCGACCAGATCGTGAGCGTCATCCTCGGTGCGCAATGGATTTCCGCGGCACCCTATCTGCGATGGCTGTCGCTGGCCGTCATGTTCACCGCCTATTACCAACCTGTCTCAACGCTCTGCCTCGCGATGGACGAGCCGAACGTGATGCTCAAGATCACGCTCCTCGAGTCGGTGGCGAAGGTCTTGAGCATGACACTGGGATTCTATCTCGGCGGCGTGATGATGATGATCTACGCGCGCCTTGCCACGGCCCTGTTTCACTTCCTGATCAGCGCGATCTACGCGCGGCGTCTCGTCGGTGCCGGTGTGGCGGGGCAGATCCGTAATCTCTGGCAGATTGCCCTCTCGTGCGCGGTGATGGCGGCCGCCGTCCTCGCGCTGCGGGCCGCCTTGAGCCGCCTGGATATCGGCTCGGCCGGGCTTCTCGCGGCCCTGATCCTCGGCGGCGCGGCGGCTTACGGCGTGAGCATGCTGCTGCTCGGATTCCGCCTGCGGACCCTGCGTCCATGAGGCCGGTCGCGCGAGGGCCAGCGGCGAAGAACGCAGAACTTACAGCCGCCAGCGGGCTGATCCACGAGATTGCGGAGGGTATAATTTTGGCCGCGCTCACTTCAACGGCTCGGATGAGCAGCGGCCGCAAGACAGACCTCGGGTCGTTAAATCTTGGCTAACTTGGCGGCGTCTGCTACCTTTCGATGTGGCCTTCGGGATTCTGTGCTACGGATACCGTAGGGCGATCGCAGCGCGCAGACTTATACTCAAGATTTGGCTCTGGTCGGGGAGAATTTGATGCGTCTGCGTCTAGTTGCGGCGGCGTGCGTCCTGCTGTTCGGCAGCCCGCACGCGAATGCGGCCGCCGACGAAGCCGGTCGATATCTGCTCGGCCCTCAGGATCATCTGACGATCCGCGTCTATGATTTGCGTCGCAACACAGGCGAAGCGTACTCGTGGACGGCACTGAACGGTCAGTTCGTCGTTGCGGCGGACGGAACCGTGTCCATGCCACTGATCGGCCAGATCAAGGCGGCGGGCGGCACGCCGATCGATCTCGCGAACGCCATCGGTGTCGCTCTGAAACAGGTCGCCGATCTCGCGGAGAAGCCCGCGGCATCGGTCGAAGTCGCGACCTACCGTCCCTTCTACATCATCGGTGCGGTCCAGCAGCCCGGCAAGTACGAGTATCAACCCGGCCTGACCGTACTACAGGCCGTCAGCACGGCTCAGGGACTGATGCGCGGCACCGACCCGCGCAGTATCCAGCGCGACGCGGTCACAACGCGCGGCGAGTTGCGAAATCTGGCCGCGGAGCGGGTCGCCTTGGCCGCCAAGCTGGCGCGTCTCGAAGCGGAGGTCGGCGGCGCGGAGACGATCGCGTTCGGCGGCGAGCTAAAAGGCACGGTGGACAGGATATACGCGGAGCAGGCCGTCCGCGGTGAGCAACTCCTGTTCGACACGCGTCGGAATGCGCTGAAGGCCGAGATCAAGTCGATTGAACAGTCGATCGCCAGCTTTCAAAATGAAATGAGCACGCTCGATAATAAGTCCAAAACGCTGGACCGCCAGATCGAGCTCAGTCGCGGTGAGCTCGGCCTGATCAACGATCTGGTCTCGAAGGGGCTCACGATCGCGCCGCGCAAGCTGGCTGCGGAGCAGAGTCAGGCGTCGTTCGAGAGCAGCCGACTCGACGTGCAGGTCGCCATGCTGCGCGCTCAGCAGAGCCTCACGCGCGCCGAGCGCGACATCATCGACCTCAAGGCCCGGTTCCGCCGCGAAGCTCTGTCGGAGGCCGCGGATGCCCGTCAGAAGCTCGCCTCGATCGACGAGAAGGCGCGGACAGCCGAGCGGCTCGCGGCCGATGCCGAGTCTCAGATGGTCGGCAGCACCGACGACGCGGCAGAAGCCGTGAGCGCGCGCTACGAGATTACCCGGAAGCAGGGGGTGAAGGCGGGCACATGGCTCGCCTCCGAGGAGGCCGTCGTCGAGCCCGGCGACGTCGTGCGGGTGACGCTCGTGCGCCAGCCGGCCGACAAGGCCGGGGAGACGCGGCCGTCCCCGTCGCCGCGGCCCGGATCATCGGGCGCTCCGGTGAGCCGCGGTCCGGCCACTTCGGATGCGCCACTGCGGCCAACCGAGAGTGCGAATCGCTGAGATGGTCGATGCGTGCGCGTCGCATCGATCCGGGCGGTGACCAGACGACGCGATCGCCCGATCCCGGCCCGGCACGACCGCCGGGGGTGCCGGTGCGTCGCCTGAGTGCCACCGCCGCTCCGCCGTCGATCATGCCTGGATCAGCCTGACATGAGCTTCGAACCAATAGGCGCCATCGCGGTCGTCATCGGCCTGTTCTGTCTGCTGTTCGGCAGGGAATCGGTGGTGATCGCCTTCGTGGTGTTCTGCAATCTCGGCTCGGCCGCGGCACTCCTGCTGGGCGGCGCCAACGTGCAGCCGGCGCATCTCTTCCTCGTGTTCCTGATGATCGCGACTCTGTTCCATCGCAACATCTCGACACAGGTCCTGAGTTCGTTCCGCCTGCCTGAACCGGGTTTCTGGCTTCTCTGTCTCACTCTCTACGGGGTGGCGAGCAGCTACATCCTGCCGCGGCTCTTCGCGGGGCAGACCTATATCGTGCCGCTGGGAACGTCGTCACACCTGATCACGAGCGACGGCGTCGTTCCCCTGGGACCAGTATCCAGCAATTTCACGCAGCCGATCTATCTCATCGGTGATCTGGTCTGTTTCAGTATCATCACCGCTTTCGGATCCTCGAAGAACGGGATTGAGACGCTCGCGAAGGCGCTCATCCTCTACGCGGCTGCCAACATATGTTTCGGCATCATCGACGTCCTCACGGCGGCAACGGGCACGCAGGAGGCCCTGCAATTCATTCGCAACGCTCAGTACACGTTCCACGACGAGGAGAGTGTCGGCAGTATGCGGCGGATCATCGGGGCTTGGCCGGAGGCGTCGGCCTTCGCGGGAATGACACTGGGAGGTTGCGGGTTCACGGGCATGCTGTGGCTCTGTGGCCGCAAGCCCTTGGTGACGGGACCTCTGGCGTTGATCTCGCTGTTGTTCGTGATCCTGTCGACTTCCTCGACCGGCCTGGTCGGCGCCGCGGTGCTGATCCCGATGCTCTACACGATCGCGTTGCTGCGATGCAGCACGCGTCGTCAGGACCGCTTCAGCGCCTGGCTGGTGGTCGCGGGTCCGTTGGTCGCCTGCGTCCTCGTGCTCCTGGCCTTCTCGGTCGGCGGCGTGGCTGAGCGCATCTACGATTACGTCGATACGCTTGTCCTGAGCAAAGCCGAGACGAGTTCGGGTGTTCAGCGTTCGGCCTGGAACGCCTATGCGTGGCGGAACTTCATCGACTCGAACGGCCTGGGCGTCGGCCTCGGAACCAATCGCACATCGAGCTTTCCGCTCGCGGTGCTGTCGAATGTCGGGATTCCCGGAGCCGTCTTCTACGTGCTTTTCCTGGCGTCGGTGTTCGGATTTCGGCGCGGAGCGCCGCGGACCTACGCGAGCGACATCCGTGCTGCTGGCCGCGTCGCCTGCCTGTCCCTTCTCCCTGGCAGCCTCATCGCGGGCCCGACCGTCGATCAGGGCTTGATATTCTACATCTTCGCCGCCACCGCCTGCGCCTATCCCGCACGTCATCCAGTCGGGCGTATCGGTGTCTCCGCAACTCCGATCGAGCCGGCCGCGGTCGCGATACGGTCGCGGCTCGCCGAACCGGCTCGCCATTCGGCTCAGAACGTATCACTCGGCACGTGAGGGCGGCCCCGGAGGCCGATGGCCGGACCGAGGGCTGGGCGTTGCTGCCGTCCGGCACCGGGGACTGCCGTTCCGTGTTCCGCTCCGGGAGCAAAACCACGGGCCGCGCCGGCGCGCCGCGACGGCCGTGCAGGGACCTCGAAAATGGCCCGGGGGCGCGGGGGACGCTCAAGGTATGCTGGGTGGATCCACTGCCTCGAAGCCATTGATCAAATGGCTCATGGGACATCTGTCGTTTTCGTTGTTGACTTTACCCTGCTGAAGGGCGGCCAATGCTGCCTCTGTCGGCCGCAAGGCGCGGAGCGCCTGTCCGCTCGTTCAGAACGGGGACAGATCCATAGTGCGATCGTCAGGCGATGTTTCGGTCCGCGCGCATAGTGTGTTTGCAAATTCTGCTCAGTTAACGGTAGTCATGACTGGGTTCCGAACTGATCCTATGGTATCGATCCGCAACTTCCGATCTGATTCGAGTGTCGGCGATGATCATCGTGCTCGGCGCGGCCGACCATCATGCTCCGGCATCGTCCTCCATCGCCTGACGCCGTGGCCGATGCAAAGCGAATCATGACCGTTTCTTCAGCCTTCGATTGTCATGGGCACTCGGGAGACGAGATTTTCGATGCGATCGTATTAGGGGCCGGTATTACAGGCCTCGTATCGGCTTCAATTCTTCACGATCTCGGCTGTCGAAATATTGCCGTCATCGACGAATTCGAAAATATCGGCGGCAATCATATCGACCGGTCCATCAATGGATATACATTCGACATCGGAAGTCTAATATTTCAGGACGATTCGCCGCTGCTGAAGTATTTTCCAGAGTTGCTGGAACATTACGTTCCGATCAAGCCGACGTGGGGAAAGCTAACACCCCAGGCTTTCGTCACCTCCTACCCGCTGTCGATCCGGGACGACATCGTCCGGGCCGGTCCATGGGGCATCTTCAGGATCGTGCTATCGGCCGCTTTCTCGCGCGTGGCGCGGCGCAGAATCGGGAATGCGCGGGAGTTTGCTCGCTACTGGATCGGTGATTATCTGCTCAGAAGGTCCGGCCTCGAGAGCTACATGAAGCGGTTCTTCGGCGTTCCGGCCGACTGGGTCGATCTGGAATTCGCCGAGAAGCGGATGCTCTGGATCAAGGAGCACGCCAGCCCGCGCGTCTTGTTGCGCTATGTCCGCCGGCATCGCGCGCCGGGTCCGACCAACAGGCAGTTGGCGCGACCCCGCGAAGGCTTCAATGCCCTCTACGAAGTGGCCGCCCGGACCCTGCGGCAGCGCGGTTCGGTCTTTCATCTGGGCGAGCGGATCGAATCGATCACACGGCGCGGGACGCAATTCGATGTCCGCACAGGTGGCCGCCGTTTGACCGCCCAGCGACTCATCTCGACGATCCCCATTGCGCGGGCGTTGGCCCTCTGCGGAGTCCGAGAGGATCCCGGTCTCGCCTCGGTAACGCTGATCAGCCTGTATTTCAGCTTCGACGGGAATCGCGGCTTCGACTGTTCGATCCTCTACAACTTCGCGCATGACGGCGCTTGGAAGCGGCTCACGATGTATTCCGATTTCTACGGTCGGGTGGAGGGGCGCGAGTATTTTGGAGTCGAGGTCATCGCTGGCCACGCGAACGATTCCGTGACGATCGCCGAGCAGGATTTTCGGGCACATGTCGCCAAGAACGGGCTCTTCGCCGGTGATCTGGTTTGTGAGGGCAGCCAAGTGGTGCCCTGTGCCTATCCCATCTACACCGGGCAGGCCCATGAGCGGGTGTCGCGCGCGCTCGCCCAACTCGCCGACTTCGGGATCGAGTCGTTCGGACGACAGGGCGGTTTCGACTACCAGCCGACGGCCCGTGTTTCGACGCTCAACGCGGCGGCTCACCTGATGCCGACAAGAACATCGGACGCTTAGTCGAGTCGATTCTGCCGGCGGGCGCCGCGCGCCGCCCTCTGAGACCGGGGCCTCCCCCGCCTCGGTCGTGACCTCGGCGGTTCGGCGAGGAGGCCGGGGCCGCCGACGCGGGGCCGTCTCACTGGACCAGATAGGCGCGGCCCGGCTCACGCGGAGGACGAGGGGCCGCCAAGCGCTCGCGCGCGAGGACCCCGTCGACGAAACGGCTGATCTCGTCCGCGAAGCGGCCGACACCGAAGTCGGCTGCGCGGCGGACGAGGCGCTCTGGCTCCACCCCGATCGCCCGACAGCGCTGGACGGCATCGATCAGCGCGTCGACGGACTGCTCGTGGAAGAAGGTGCCGGTCACGCCGTCGATGACTGTCTCGGTGACACCACCCTTGCCGAACGCGACGACCGGCCGTCCGCTCGCCATGGCCTCGACCGGGACGATGCCGAAATCCTCTTCTCCGGGGAAGATCAGGGCTTGGCACCGTGCGTAGTGGTGTTTCAGGACCTCGAAGGGCTGCGGCCCGAGGATCTTGATGTGCGGACCGGCCATGCTGCGCAGTTCACGCAGCATCTCGCCGCCGCCGATCACCACGAGCGGCTGCCCCAACCGGTTGAAAGCCTGGATCGCCAGTTCCGGCCGCTTGTAGCGAACCATTTCGCCGACCATCAGATGGTAGTCACCGCGCTGGCCATCCGGAGCGATCTCGAAGGCCGCCGTGTCCACGGGCGGATGGATGACCTTGGCTTGGCGTCGATAGTAGGTCTCGATGCGTCGCGCGACCGTGTCCGAGTTGGCGATGAACTCGTGGACCCGGCCCGCCGAGACCGCGTCCCAGTTGCGCACGTAATGGGCCACCGGCGGCATCAGCAGGCGCGTGAGCAGCCCCGTCCGCTCGCGATAATCGTGGTACATGTTCCAGACGTACCGCATCGGTGAGTGACAGTAACAGATATGAAGCGCGTCGGATGGCGGGATGATCCCCTTCGCCGGACCCGATTCGCTGCTGATGATCAGATCGTATCCCCGCAGATCGAGCTGCTCGAGGGCCATCGGCATCAGGGGTAGATAGGATTTGTATCGGCTGGTCGCGAACGGCAATCGGCCGATGAACGAGGTCCTGACCCGGTGCGCCCTGATGGTCGGCGACATGGATTGCGGGGCGTAGGCGTGCGTGAAGATGTCGGCTTCCGGATAGAGGTCGCAGAGCGCCTCGACGACCTTCTCGCCGCCGCGCATCCCGATGAGCCAGTAATGGACGATCGCGACTCTCATCGCTCGGAACCTGCTTCCCCGATCGCCGCGCAGCTCTCACCGAGTCGCCCGGTGGATGTCCGATCGGTCGCTGGCAGGCAGCTGCTCCACAGGCAAGGGACCATGATTGCGCTATTCTCAGTCTTGATCGGAAACGTGCGCCTTCGGCTGGACCTGTGTGGTTCGAGCCTCGGGAGCCGCGGGGATTGATGACTTTCAGACGGGATCGACGGGTCTCACGCCATCCGCTGCGGATGGACGTTGCAGGCAGGCCCGGTCGACTTGGCGGGTATGCTCCGGGGCCGCATCAGGCTCCGCGCTCCCACCCGTCGGCCGAACAGGCGCAGACCACCCGGCGTGCCGCGCCACCCGGCACTCTGTTCTCTCTCGGCGCATGCATCATGAGTGGCCCCAATCCGTACTGGCTCCGGCATTGTGGCCGCTCCTGCACGTTGGATGCCGCTTAGCCATCCGCAGGATACTGAGTTCGCCCATCCGGGTCACGCTGCGGAACCCGCCGCCATAGGGATTAGTCCCGCGGCATCGCAATAGGGCCGCGCACGCACGGTCCGTCGCGGCGCGGCGGCCGATGCCACCGATCCGGCACGCGTCTCATCCCGCTGACCGCGCCTGAGGTACTGTATCGGAAGTCCATCCATAGAGCGCGCCCCGCACCTTGTCATGATCGCCCTCGGCGCGAAATTGATTTCGTCGCGCCATTCAGCAACATCCCGGCGATCGCCGCCGCAGCGATCTCCCGGAATGCCTGCGGCGGGACGTCTGGACATTGCACCGCGATCCCATGCGCGAGCGTCCCGGTCCGGACGGGTGGCCCGCGCGCGCGGGAGAAGCACAGAGCTGCAAGTGGCTCAGCTCTCGACCATCAACCGTGGGAACGCGCGGCATTCCTCGGGCCGGACGGACGCAGTGCACAATGATGGGTGAGCATCCGGCCAAGGTCGGTGTCTCGTGACATTGCTTGGATTGCGGCATCGAGGCGGATTCGTGTCTGGGTCGAGAGGCAGAGGCCCGGTGCCACTGTGCTTCATCCTGCGGGATCGAAATCTATTCTTGCATTTTTGGGCGGAAAATATACTGACATTTAGGGTACGGTTAAGCTTGAAACAGGCGCGATGATTTGATATCCCGTCGTTAACAATTGATTAACCGTTGCTGCGCCTGGCGGCCACCTGCCGTCACGAGGAGCCAGAACATGCTGCGCGACGTCGGCCCACCGCTTCAGCCTGCCTTGCGTGCGCCGCAGTACGGTGTCGAGCTGGCGGACCAAGTGGGCGATGCCGCGGAGGCTGTCGCGGAGGCCGTTCTGCCAACGGCGCCGTTCGTGGCGCGCGGCCTGCGGTTGGGTTGGGCGGCCAAGCGCGGGCTCGACATCACGGTGGCGGCCACGGCCCTCTTCCTCTTGCTGCCGTTGCTGATCCTGATCGCCGCCCTCGTGTATGCCGGTGATCGCAAGGCGCCGATCTTCCGCCACATGCGGGTGGGTCGGGACGGTCGCCGCTTCGGGTGCCTGAAGTTCCGCTCCATGGTGACGAATGGCGACGCTGTTCTGGCGGCCCATCTGGCCGCCAATCCTCTGGCCCGGGCCGAGTGGGCGGCGACGCACAAGCTCAGCGACGACCCGCGCGTCACCGCCGTCGGCTACGTGCTGCGCAAGACCTCGCTCGACGAGCTGCCGCAGCTCTGGAATGTGCTGCGCGGCGAGATGAGCTTGGTCGGTCCGCGCCCGATCGTGCCGGCCGAAGTCGCCCGCTACGGGCGGGCATTCCCCACCTGTTTCGCCGTGCCGCCGGGCGTGACGGGGCTGTGGCAGGTCTCGGGCCGCTCCGACACGACCTATGCCGAGCGCGTCGCGCTGGATCTGGACTATGCCACCCGGTGGACCTTGCACCGGGATCTCGCCATCATGCTGCGCACGGTTCCCGCGGTTCTGGCGCAGCGCGGGAGCCGATGAGGCGCGGGTGGTCCCCGAGCCGCCCCGCGCCGGGGCGCGGCGTGCTCTGGCCCTGCGCGACGGCGCAGCACGAACCGCGCTCCCAGATCCGGTTCGGGGCAGCACTCTGCTGGTCCGACAGATGAGGGCCGGATCGGATTGTGGCGGGTGCCAGCGATGACCGAACGAGACCCGTACCGGCACGAGGATCCGATCTGGTACGATCGGATCGAGGCGGATGAGCCGCCTGGCGTCATCCTCGATCTGCTGGCGCACGCGTTCGTGCCGATCGTGGCGGCTCTCGGTGCGGTGAGAGCGCTGTACTGGCTACCGACTCGACTGTGGTGCCGGGCCGCGCGCTCGATCCTGCGCGATCGGACCACCGCTGCGAAGCGGCTCTGAGCCGAGCGCAGCATCGTCACAGTCGAGCATTCGCCGGGCTCGAGCGGCCTGTCGTGATACGTCATCCGCCGACGGACCCGCGACGCGGCCTCCAGCCGTCCGAGCTCCGGTGAGCGTGATGCCACGCTGAACGCGCATCTGAGCGTCCGTTCACCGCCCACCTCTCGGGCACGCAGGCCGGTTATGTCCGGAGCATACCGAACTCGGAGCCGCGGCGCCGGTTGTGGGAGCTTCATCAGGTCGAGATTGACAATATTAACGCTATGAAGTAGCGCTATTGACTATTCTGAAAATTGACAGACGTGATGGATCCCGAACGGGATCAGATGTCATTTGCCCATATCGAGTGGCGAGTGCTTGTATGAGGTTCTCGGAGGCAGGGGCTGCCATTCGGCGCTGGCACTTTGGCTGGCCGCCGCGCACGCGCAGGATGACCGCCAGCGAGCGCTCCCTCTCGGTCGGTGCCTGCCAAACGTGCGGGGCAAAGGTGGAGATCTCCAACGCATACTGCGTTCCCTGCGCCACAGAATACGCCGACTGCGATGTCGCATATTTTGATCGATGGTTGCTGGTCTTTATCTGGGTTGCTGCAGGTGTAACGCTGTTCGGCGTAATCTATTTTATGTTGAGATTCTTCGGTGTCGTATCATAGAGATGTTCACGATCCTTCGTCGCTCGGCGTTCGCGTCATCGCCGACGTCGGATTGTGGAGCGGTCGGAAGGCTCACCGATCGGAGCGGAACGGCGCAAGCGGCATTCTCAGGATTCGGTGCGCGATGCCGCGCCATCGATTCCAGGTCTGGGACGTATAGGTCCCTGGTCAGGAAAGGTGGCACGTTCCCGGTATCGGATGGCGATCGCGTCGATGCGCCGGCTGTCAGGTTCGTGCACGCTCCTGTCCCGGACCCAGGGACCTGGCTCGGTGATCACGGGCGGGCCGGCGCTCGAGCGTTGGTATACGGTCCGTCCAGCTCGATATCCCGGTGGATGAGAGATCTGAGTACCTCTATCGGGTGATGGATGCTGGCCATTGCTCGGTAGAATGGCTGTGGGACCCGCTGTTCAGGGCGCGATCACGGCTGACGATACAATCGAGTCGGGTCTGAACAGGTTGCGGGTGAGGGTGAGGGCAGGATGCGCGGCTTGGTTTCGACGGCGACGCTCTCCGGAGTGCTGGCGCTTGTCTTCAGCATGCCCGCATCGGCGGCCTCCGATATCACGGTCGCTGCCATCGCCACCGGTCGCCTCTATGTTGTCGGGACAACCGATCGCCCGCACACGGCCGTGATTTTGGACAACCGGTTCAAAACGGAGTCCGACGAGAACAGGAAGTTTCAGTACGAGTTGGTGTACCATCCCGCCAATTGTGTGGTTTCCGCCGCAATCGATGGGACGATACATGAAGCGGTTGTCAGCAATTGTGGGCAGCAGGTGGTGCCCGGAACTTGGCTGGACCCGAAGCCCGCGATGACGAGGCCGACTCCTCTGGAACGGGTGCTCTCACCGACGGTCGAGGTGCCCTCCACCGTCTTCTGCCCCTCGGTTCAGACAGAGCGCTCGCAGGATCCGGCACGCATCGAGCTTGCTGACCGCACACCACCGGTCTTCACCGTCGTGACGGGGATGAATTTCTCGCCGCGCTACTGACGCTTGGCCGCAGGTGTGAAGAAGGCGGAGAGGATGGGTGCGGCGCATCGTCGGGATCCTCCCCGGAAGGAGTCCGCGAACGGACTTCTGTGCGGCGTCGGCTGACGGAGCGCACGGCGAAAGCGATGGCCGCTTCGCCGGCTTGGGGGCCGTAGTCGGGACCGGCGTGGCGGGTGAGAACGCACCAAGGCGTGCCGGTCGATACGGAGAACTTGCCGTTCACTCTCGAGCCGCGTCGAAGAGCGACGTCAGCATCCTGAGCATACGCTCTTCGCGGCGCCGCGTCCGCCCTTAAGGAGCGCCGCCATCGCCGCTTCGCGATTGTACTCCGACATGATCCTCTTGGTGGCGAGATCCTTATCGAAGCCGGGAATGTTGTCTTTCTGTGTGGCCGAGGCTTCTCCGACGCCGGCACCGTTCGACATGCGGGACAGGCCGGAATAGATCGGCGGCTTCGTCAGATTCTCCGGACGGAGACTCTTCCAGCTCATGCGGTTGCGCATCGAGGAATCGAGAACCGCCAGAGGGTTCACACCGTTCTGGCCGATCTGCGCGTCCGTGAGCTTCAGAGTGCCGGGAATGACGATGGGGAGCGGATCGATATCGGACTCAGCACGCGGCGCCGCGGCGCCCACGAGCGGGCCCGTCGACGCGGTTGCCGCAGGCATCGCGGTCGGGGGCGGCAAGGCGCTGTAGGCAGTCGGCATCAGCGGCGCGTGGGAGCACGCGCCTAGAGTGAGCACCGCCACGAGCGTTCCGATTCGTCTGAAAGCCATGGTCGCCCTCGCGCTGCGCCGGGCCATTCTAGCCAAGCTTGCGCATGACATACCAGTGTTGGGCGGGGCGAGTCCAACCCCTATAAACTGGCTACAGCAATCTCCGAAGTACGCAATGACCAAAAGTAGTATAGGGGCTCAGTGGCCATTCTTGCCGGCGGATCTCGGCGATGGGCTCCGTCTCGCGACAAGTGACTTTCGGCCCTGATATGAACAGCTCCGATTTCCGTGCACTTAAGACAAATCGAATTTCGATGATGTATCTAACGCAGTAGATTTGTCGATTGAAGCGCGCAGCTACGCCCTCGGTTGTCCCTGTCCTTCATGCGAAGTTGGTTGCGGTGTTCGGGTCGGAAGGTGTCCGTGCCCGCGAGAGCGGGGTCGCGGGTCTCCGGGCATTTAAAGATAGCCCCGATAGATCGTCCTCGCCGTCGAAGAGGCTGCGCCTACTGGCCCAGTTGGGCACGAGATCGCCACAGTTCGGCCGAGCACGTTCGATCTGTGAGCATTCATGACGCTGCCTGCAGGTAGGACGCCACGCGACACGCAGGTTGGGGGCGGCCCGGGCGGTGCGGGGCAAGCCGACGGCCGACGACGTCAATTGACCGAGTCGGCCGCCGCACGAGCGCGCGGCCGGCAGGCAGGGGCCGCGCAGATCCGCACCGCGCTCCGTCGGTCACCGTCCCCGGAACGCGGCGTCCAGCGCGTGCGAGACACGCGCCAGGATCCCGGCGCGGGCGGCGGCGTCGGAGCCAATATGCGGGTCGCGCTGCACGCACGGGTCCGCGTAGGTGAACGGCGTGGCGTCCGGGCCCGCCACGAGGGCGCCGTCCGCCGCCTCGCTTATCGCGCAGGCGCGGACGGTCTGCGCGCCCCGGGCGACCACGGGCTGGGTCGGCCCGGCCGGGTTGTCGAAGACGTGCTGCGCTCCGGGAAAGACGGTCAGGTCGACATCGGCGCCGGCCGCCCTCAGCCGCTCCGCGTAGGCCGCGCAGGTGGCGGCGGGATTGTAGTCGTCGCTGCCGCCACCGAAGATCCGGATCGGCCGATCCGCCACGGCCGTGTCGTCCCGGAAGCGGATGGAGCAGTCCGGGTAGACCGGCAGGTAGAGGGCGGGGATCACCCCGGAGCGGTTCCAGGCGGCGTCGAAGCGCTTGAGGCTGGCGTAGAGCGCGGCCTGCCCGCCGCGCGAGAAGCCCATTACGGCGATCCGCGCCGGGTCGACCCGCGGATGCTTCGCCAGCACGCCCAGCGCCCGGTAGATGTCGAGGATCAGGTTCGTGCGCGCCAGGAGGCTCTGGTCGGTGTTGACGCTGGTCAGGCCGCGCCCGGTGAAGCCGTCGATCGCGAAGGTCGAGATCCCGCGCGCCGCCAGCGCCCGCTGCCAGAACTCGATGTTGCCGCCCAGACCCCCGGAGCCGTGCATCAGGATCACGGTCGGCAGGCGCTCGGTCCCCGCCTTGGCGATGCGCAGGATCCCCGCGACCGTGACCGGCTTCGCTCCTTCGGACGTGCCGGTGAGGAACTGCCGGTCGGTCAGCGTCAGGCTCTCGAACGGGTGAACCTCCATGCGGGCGGCGTAGCTGCCGAGATCGGCGACGCCGTCCGCTGCGGGCCCGGCGGTGGCCGCCGGCGTGATGCCGGCCAGCAGACAGGCCGCCAGGAACAGGATCGATCGCCGCATCGGAACGCTCCGCCACCGGGCGGCAGCCTAGCAGCGGCGCGGGTGGCCTGTCGCCGCGGGAGGGACCGGAACCGGTTTCCTCTCGCTGCCCGATGTCAGGCCCCGGGGGCGAGGGCTACGCGGCCGCGCGGTCGGCCAGGTAGGCGCGCCAGCCGCCGAAGCGCGTGATGTCGGCCGCCCCGTCGAGGCCGGCTTGCTCGACCAGGAAGCCCTTGGGCGCCGTGCCGTCGGCGAGCCGCAGCGTGCCGATGCCGAGCGGTGCCGGGATGGCGGCGACGAAGCGTCCGAACGCGGCGGGCGGTAGGGCCCACACCTCGGTCTCGATGGGGGCGCCGTCCCCGGCCGCCACCCGGAGCAGCCCCGGGCGCTGCGGCGGGCCGCCCGGCAGGGCGTAGAGCCGATAGTCCCGGGCTGTCGGCACGGCGCGCAGGAAGCGCCCGCCGCAGCCGGCCAGCTCGCGGTTCAGCGGCAGTCCCGAGAGATGCGCCCCGACGACCGCCAGCTCGATCGCGTCCGGTCCGGCCGCAGCCGGCCCCGGCTCCACGACCGGCACCGGCATCGTGCCCGCGCCGATCCGCGGCGCCGAGGCCGCGTGCAGGCGTGCCCCGAGGGCGGCGAGGAGCCCGTCCGAGCCGCGCGGCGCCAGCAGGGTGATCCCGGCGGGGAAGCCGTCGGCGCGGGGCCGGCCCGGCACCGCCAGGGCGCACCAGTCCAGCAGGTTGACGAAGTTGGTGTAGGTGCCGAGCTCGCTGTTCGGCCCGATCGGGTCGGCCGCGACCGCCGCGCAGGTCTGCGGGCGCGGGTAGGTCGGCACGGCGAGGACGTCGATCCGGTCCCAGACCGCGTCCGCGGCCCGGCGCAGCGCCGCGAGGCGGTAGAGGCCCGCGAAGGCGTCGGCCGCGCTGTGGCGCTCGGCGGAGGCGATGACCGCCCGCGTCGTCGGGTGGAGGATGTCGGGGCGCGTCTCCATCACCGGGCGGATCGCCGCGTAGCGCTCGGCGACCCAGGGGCCGTCGTAGAGCAGAGCCGCGACGGCGAACATCGGCGCGAGATCGACCGGCGCCGCCGCCCCGGCGAGGGCTTCGAGATCGGCGACCGTCGCCGCGAAGGCCGCCTCGGAGAGCCCGTCGCCGCCGAAGCGGAGGCTCGCCCCGTCCGGGAGCCCGAGGCGCAGGCCCGGCGGGAGGGCGGCGGGGGCGGCCGGCACCGGCAGGGCCCGCGACCAGGGATCGGCGGCATCCGGACCCAGCATGACCCGGAAGGCCGCGTCGGCGTCGGCCACGGTGCCGGCGAAGACCGAGAGCGTGTCGAGGGTCCGGCAGGCCGGCAGCATCCCGCGGCTGGAGATCGCCCCGAGGGAGGGCTTCAGCCCGACGACGTTGTTGAGCGCCGCCGGCACCCGGCCCGACCCCGCCGTGTCGGTGCCGAGCGCGAAGGCGACGATCCCATGAGCCACCGCCACGGCCGAGCCGCTGCTGGACCCGCCGGGCACGTAGGCCGGATCGATCGCGTTGCGCGGGGCCGGGTAGGGGGTGCGCAGGCCGACGAGCCCGGTGGCGAACTGGTCGAGGTTGGTCTTGCCGATCAGGATCGCGCCGGCCGCGAGGAGCCGCGCCACCGCGGGCGCGGTCTCGGCGGGGGTGTGGGCGAAGTCCGGGCAGGCGGCGGTGGTCGGCAGCCCGGCGACGTCGATGTTGTCCTTGACGGCGAAGGGCACGCCCCAAAGCGGCATCGCCGCGGGGTCGAAGGGCGGGAGAGCCGCCGCGGCTTCGCGAGCATCCGCCTCCGGGACGAGCGCGAGGAAGATGCCGGGATCGTCCACCGCGGCGAGCCGCCGGTAGGCCTCGGCCACGACGGCGCGCGGGTCGAGGCCTTCGGCGTAGGCCGCGTGCAGGAGCGGGATGGTCGGGAAGGGGGGCACGGTCATTCCTCGCAGCGAGGCTCAGGATTCGTCGCCGGTGGCGCGGTACCAGTCGAGGATCTCGACCCCCTGCATGAACACCGCGTCGTCGCGGGCCAGGATGGCGTCGAGCAGCCGCTCCAGCAGGCCGATCCGGTGCGGCACGCCGGTGATGTAGGGGTGGATCGCGAAGCTCATCACCTTGGCCCCGCCGAGGGAGCCAGGGCCGGCGGCCTCGGCGGCGAGCCGGTCGAGATGGGCGAGCGCCCGTTCCACGAACTCGTCGGCCCGGTGGTGCTGGATGGCCAGCAGCGGGATGTCATTGAGCTCGACCGAGTAGGGGAGGGCGACGAGGTCGCCCGTGCGCGTCGCCACCCGGCAGGGGCGGTCGTCGACCACGAAGTCGCCGACGTACTCGAGGCCGGCCGCGCGCAGGTGGTCGGGCGTGTCGAGGGTCTCGGTGAGGCCCGGTCCCAGCCAGCCGCGCGGCGGGCGCCCCGTGGTCTGGGTGATCGCCGCGATGGTGCGAGCGATCATCGCCGGCTGGTCCGGGATCCGGTGCGTCGGGACCTGGTGGAAGCCGTGGGCCATGAACTCCCAGCCGGCCGCGTGGGCGGCCTCGGCGACGCGGGGATAGGCCGTGCAGACCGAGCCGTTGATCGACAGCGTCGGGCGGATTCCGCGGCTGGCGAAGGCCTCGAGGAAGCGCCAGAACCCGACCCGCATCCCGTACTCGTGCCACGCCCAGTTGGGGATATCCGGGAGCAGGCTCGCGGCGGTCGGCGGCACCAGGATCTGGCGCGGCATCGGGTTGTCGATCAGCCAGTGCTCGACGTTGACCACCGGCCAGACCGCGACGTGCTTGCCGCCCGGCAGCGTCAGGCGCGGCCGGTCGACGGCGGCGCGGTAGGCGAGGCGGTTCTCGGGCCGGCGGGGATCGTCGGGCGCGGTGTCCATCAGGCGGCGGCCCGCGGGGCGTGGTGGCTGTGGAGCTGGGCCGCCAGCATCCGGCGCAGGTCGTTGAAGGCCGGGCTCGACACGTCGCGCCGCCGCGGCAACTCGACCGGGTGGATCGCCTCGATCCGGCCGGGGCCGGGCGACATCATCACGATGCGGTCCGCGAGGAAGATCGCCTCCTCGATGGCGTGGGTGACGAACAGGATCGTCAGCCCCGTCCGCGACCACAGGTCGAGCAGCTCGTCCTGCAGTCGCTCGCGGGTCATGGCGTCGAGCGCCCCGAAGGGCTCGTCCATCAGCACCACCTCGGCCTCGTTGGCGAGCACCCGGGCGATGGCGACCCGCTGCTTCATCCCGCCCGAGAGCTGGTGCGGGTAAGCGTCGGCGAAGGCCTGGAGGCCGACGAGGGCGATGTAGCGCTCGGCGGTGTCGCGCACCTCGGCGGCGGGCCGCCCGCGGGCCTTCGGGCCGAAGCCGATATTGTCCCGCACCGTGAGCCACGGGAACAGGCCGTAATCCTGGAAGACCATGCCGCGGCTCGGCCCCGGCCCGGCGATCGGCTTGCCCCACATCAGGGCCTGCCCGGCGGTCGGGGCCTCGAAGCCGGCGGCGACCCGCAGCAGCGTCGACTTCCCGCAGCCCGAGGCGCCGAGCAGGCAGACGAACTCGCCGCGGGACACCGTGAGGTTCGCCTCGCGCAGGGCCTCGGTCCGGCGGCCGCCCGCCGTGTAGGTCTTGGAGACCGCCCGCATGTCGAGGATCGGGATCGTCGGATCAGCCATGATTCGGGCTCCAGGCGAGCAGCCGGCGGCCGAGCTGCATGACCAGCCAGTCGGAGACGAAGCCCGCGACCCCGATCACCGCCATGCCGCAGATCACGATCTCGGTGCGCGAGAGCTGGCGCGCCTCCATGATGATCGCCCCGAGGCCGGTCTGGACGCCAGTCATCTCGCCGACCACGATCACCACCCAGGCGAAGCCCAGCCCCAGCCGCAGGCCGGTGAAGATCGACGGCAGCGCCGCCGGCAGCACCACGCGGACGAACTGGGCCGGCCCGGTGCAGCCCAGCATCGCGGCCGCCTCGAACAGGCGCGGCTCAACGGAGCGGACCCCGAACACGGTGTTGACTAGGATCGGGTAGAACGCCCCGAGGAACACGAGGAAGAAGGCCGAGCGCGGCCCGAGACCGAACAGGATCATCGCCAGCGGCAGCCACGCGGTGACCGGCACGGGCCGCAGGACTTGCAGGACGGGATCGAGCAGCGCCCGGATCAGCGGCACGCGGCCGATCAGCAGGCCGAGCGGCAGGGCGGCGGCGGCCGCCAGCGCGAAGCCGCCGTAGACCCGGCTCAGCGACGCCGCGAGATGGGTCCAGAGCGTGCCGCTGAACGCGTCGTCGTTGACGCCGCCGACCGCGAGATCTCGCATCTCGGCCCAGACCTCCGCGGGGGGCGGGATCAGGCTGTAGGGCCGGCCCGCGGTGGTGACCTGCCAGACCGCGACGAGCGCGGCCGGCACCACGCAGGCGAGCGCCAGCCGGCGCAGGTGGGCGAGACCGGGCCCCGCCCGCCCGGCCCCGCGCGCCGGCGTCACCTGCGCCGCCGCCGGCAGGGCGCCGGCCTCGATGCCGGTGCTCACGCCCGCCCCAGCGCGTCGACGAAGCGGGTGTCGATGAAGCCGGGCTCCGGCAGCCGCTTGATCTGCTTGAGCGCGAGCATGTGCTGCGCGTAGGCATCGGCCTGCCGGATCTCGTTCGGCCCGAGGCGCCAGGTCAGCTCGACGTTCGGGGCCGAGAGCTCGAGCGCCTCGCGCTTCTGGCCGAGCTTCGTCACCGCCATGGCGATCATCGCGTCGCGGTCGCTGGCCGCGAAGTCCGTCGCCTTGCGGTGGATCTCCAGCATGGTCCGGACGAGGTCCGGCCGCTCGGCCAGCGTGTCGCGGTGGGCGCCGAACACCATGTTCAGCGCGCCCATCTCGGTGCCGTAGGGGTACTCGACGAGCTGGCCGACGCCCGAGGCGAGGCTGACGCCGGGGCCCGGCTCGGCGCCGACATAGGCGTCGACATCGCCGCGGGCGAGGGCGATGTGCATCTCCGAGAAGGAGACGCGCACGGGGGTGATGTCCTTCACCGAGAGCCCCTCCATGCGCATCCGCTCCAGGACGAAGACCTCCTGGGTGCTGCCGGGCCAGATCGCGACGCGCTTGCCGCGCAGGTCCTTGATGGCGTGGATGTCGGAGCCCTTCTTGGCGATCACCGCCATCCCGCGGTTGCAGGTGGAGGCGATGACCACGAGCGGCTCGCCGGCGGCGGCGCCCAGCGTCGCGGCGGCGATCCCGAAGGTGCCGAAATCCACCGACTTGGTGACCACGGCGTTCTTGCACTCGGTCGGGCTCTCGAAGGGCACAACCTCCACGTTCACCCCGGGCGGGGTGAAGCGCGCGTAGAAACTCGGCGCGATCGAGTGGATCAGCTTGAGCGAGCCCATCCGGATCGTGACGGGCGCGCTCTGGGCGCGGGCCCGGGCCAGGGGTCCGAGGGCGAGGCCGGCCCCGAGACCGGCCAGGAGGGTGCGGCGGCGGATCATCGAACGGCTCCTGCAGGGTCTCGATGTGCCGAGGCTACGGGCACCAACCTGTTGCGAGGAAGTGCTATTTTCTGAGCGTGCCGTTGCCATAAACGCAACAGCCCGGCAGGGTAGGGGCGTGAAGCACCTGCGCACCGTCACCTACGTCGCCGAGGTCGCCCGCGCCGGCTCGATCCGGCGCGCCGCGGAGCGCTTGAACCTCACGCCCTCGGCCCTGACCCGGCAGATCCAAGATCTCGAGTACGAGCTCGGCACGCCGATCTTCGAGCGCCTGCCGCAGGGGATGCGGCTCAACGCGGCCGGCGAGCTCTTCGCCCGGCACATCCGCGACCAGGCCGCCGATCTCGACCGGGTCCGCTCGCAGATCGCCGACCTGTCGGGCGTGCGGCGGGGGCACGTGGCGCTCGCCTGCAGCCAAGCCTTCGTCACCCAGGTGGTGCCCGAGGAGGTCGAGGCCTACCGCGCCCGCTTTCCGCAGGTCGGCTTCACCGTGCAGGTCCGCGACCACGCCCAGGCGGTCACCGCCCTGGCGGCCTTCGAGGCCGACCTCGCCCTGATCCTGCAGCCGCCGCCCTCGGCGGAGCTGCACCCGCTCTATTCCGGCCATCAGACCCTGTGCGCGCTGATGCGCAGAGGCCACGCGCTGGCGGCGGAGAGCGGGCCGGTGCGGCTGCGCGACTGTCTCGCGCACGCCCTGGCGCTGCCCGACCGATCGCTCGCCATCCGCCACCACATCGAGCACGCGCTGGCCCGGCGGGGTGTCGAGCTGCGGCCGGTCGTGGAGTCAGGCTCGCTGGAGTTCCTGCGCAATCTCACCCTGCGGGAGGACGTGGTGAGCCTGCAGGTGCCCAGCGGCATCCCGGAGGACCCGCGCCTGCACAGCCGGCCGATCGACACCCGCGACCTCACCCCGATGACGCTGGTCCTGGCGCAGCTGCGCGGGCGCTCGCTCTCGGTGGCCGCCGCCAAGTTCGCCGATCAGCTCGTCGTCCGGCTGAACCGGGAAGGGGCCTGACCGGCGTCCCGCTCAGGCGGGCAGGCCGGCTTCGGCCAGCGCCTCGGCGTATCGCTGCCCCAGGGCGGCGACCGGGAAGGGGATCCGCGCCAGGAAGCCCGAGACCGTCAATCCGGGCTCGATCGCCAGGAGCTCGGCGACCGCCTGCCGGGCGCGCTCCGGCTGGCCGAGCCCGACATGGGCCACGGCGAGCGCCCGCAGGGCGACGGCGAAGCGTCGGTTCTGCGCCAGCGCCCGCTCGGCCCACCGGATCGCCTCGGGATAGTCGGCCTCGCTGACCGCCGCGACCGCCATCACGCCCGACATCAGCCAGCCGCGGGGATCCCGCGGGTTGAGCTGCAGCGCCCGCTCGACCATCGCGCGTCCCGCCTCCGCGCGGCCGCACATGGTCTCGATCCAGCCCGCGAGTGTGAGCGCCAGGGCGGAGTTCGGGTTGACGAGCAGCGCGCGGCCGAACAGGTCGCGCGCCCGGTCCCGCCCGGTCTCCGACATGTTCCAGACCGCGAAGGCCGCCATCCACAGCACCTGCGCGTCCCCGGGCGCGCGCTCGACCGCGCCCCAGGCCAGCCGCACGGCCGCCGCGCGCTCCGCCTCGCCCTGCGCGATCCAGCCCTGGAAATGGCACTGCGCCCGGCAATAGGCCGCCGCGGCCATCGCCGGTGCGTAGCCCGGGTCGAGCGCCAGGGCCTCGTCCAAGTGATCGAGCGCCGCCGCCATGCCGGCGGCGGTGAAGTCGGCGAGCCGGGCATTGGCCCGGAGCAGCCGGTCGTAGGCGTCCGGATGGGCCGGCGCGTCGCGGCCGAGCCGGCCGATCTCCGCCAGCTGGAGGGTGGGCTCGATCGCGGCGGCGGCGCGCGCGGCGACCCGCTCCTGCAGGGCGAAGACGTCGTCGAGCCCGCCGTCGAAGCTGTCGGCCCAGAGATGGGCGCCGGTCCCGGCATCGACCAGCTGGCCGGTGATCCGCAGGCGCGACCCGCCGCGGCGCACGCTGCCGGCGACCACGTAGCCGACGCCGAGCTCCTGCCCGACCCGGCGCACGTCGATCGCCGCGCTCCGGTAGGTGAAGGTCGAGTTGCGCGCGATCACGAACAGGCCGCTGACGCGGGACAGCGCCGTGATGATCTCCTCGGTGATCCCGTCGGCAAAGTAGTCCTGATCCGGATCCGCGCTCATGTTGGTGAAGGGCAGGACCGCCACCGCGGGCAGGCGCGGCCCGGTGCGCCACGTGACGCTCGCCTCCGCCGCGTCTTCCGGAGCGATCCCGGGCGAGACCTCCGATGCGGCCTCCCGAACGGCGCCGACGAAGCGCACGCCCTTGCGCGGGAGCGTCCGGATCCAGCGCTGCTCGGTTCCGGTGTCGCCGATCGCGGTCCGGGCCGCGTTGATCCGGCTGCCGAGGGTCGCCTCGGAGACGATGCGCCCGTTCCAGACCGCCCCCAGCAGGTCGTCGCGGCTCACCACCCGGTCGCGCCGCTCGATCAGCACCCGCAGGAGGTCGAAGACCTGCGGCTCGACGGCGATCTCGGCGCCGTCCCGGCTGAGCTCGCGCCGGGCGGAATCGAGGGTAAAGGGTCCGAACCGGTAGATCACGGGGCGTTCCTGGGCGGGCCATGTCCGCGTTCCGCGCCCTGCTCACCGAACCGGTCTCCGCGGCGGAGGGCGCTCTAGCACGGGCCCGGGCGGGCATAAATCATGGGCCTCTGAAGGTGTCCTCAAGGTCCTCTCAAAGCGCGGTGTCGAGCATCGGGATAGGTTTCGCTCCATCGAAGACTTTCCGACGAGGGAGCCGTCCATGGCCCGCGAGACCGATCCCGACACATCCGCCTGGAGCCGCCGCCGCCTCCTGAAGAGCGCGGTAGCCACCGCCGCCCTCGCCGAGCTCGGCCTCGGCCGGACCGCGCGGGCGCAGGGCGGCTCGGCCCCCGGCGCCCCGGTCCCCGGCGCCATGCCGAGCGTCCTGAAGCAGGTCGAGGCCGGCGTGCTCGACGTCGGCTACGTCGATGCCGGTCCCGCCGACGGTCCGGCGGTCATCCTGCTGCACGGCTGGCCCTACGACATCCACGCCTTCGCGGAGGTCGTTCCGATCCTCACGGCGGCCGGGTACCGGGTGATCGTGCCGTACCTGCGCGGCTACGGCACCACCCGTTTCCTGGCGTCGGACACGGTCCGGAACGGCGAGCAGGCGGCACTCGCGGTGGACGTCATCGCCCTGATGGACGCCCTGAAGATCCCCCAGGCCGTCCTGGGCGGCTTCGACTGGGGCGCGCGGACTGCCGACATCGTCGCGGCGCTGTGGCCGGAGCGGTGCCGGGCGCTGGTGGCGGTCAGCGGCTACCTGATCGGCAACCAGGAGGCCGGCAAGAAGCCGCTGCCGCCGCGGGCCGAGCTGTCCTGGTGGTACCAGTTCTACTTCGCCACCAGCCGGGGGCGGGCCGGCTACGAGGCCTACCGCGCCGACTTCGCCAAGCTGATCTGGCAGACCGCCTCGCCGCGCTGGCGCTTCGACGACGCCACCTTCGCGCGGAGTGCCCCAGCCCTCGACAACCCGGATCAAGTCAGCATCGTCATCCACAATTACCGCTGGCGGATGGGCCTCGCCGAGGGCGAGCGCCGGTACGATGCGCTGGAGAGCCGCCTCGCGCAGGCGCCCACGATCGGCGTGCCGACCATCACCCTGGAGGGCGACGCGAACGGCGCCCCGCATCCGGATCCCGCCAGCTACGCGGCCAAGTTCACCGGACGCTACGCGCACCGGCTGATCACCGGCGGGATCGGCCACAACCTCCCGCAGGAAGCCCCGCGCGCCTTCGCGCAGGCCGTGATCGACGCGGCCGCGGCCTGACCGCGCCGGCGCGGCCGGATCATCCCCGGACACACGATCATCCCGAGACGATGACGGAGGTTGCCATGCGGTTCCTGGCTGTCGCGCTGCCGGCCCTGCTCGCTGCGGGCCTGATTTTGGGAGGCTCCGCGGTGCGCGCCGTGGATGCCGGGACCGCCCCGGCGGCCTCGCCGATCTACGGCGTCACCGTCCCGGACGGGTACCGCGACTGGCAGCTCGTCGGCGTCGCGCAGGAGACCGGGGCCCTCGACGAGCTGCGCGCCGTGGTCGGCAACGCGCGGGCGCTGGACGCCTACCGGTCGGGCACCCTGCCGTTCCCGGACGGGACGGTGCTGGTGAAGCGCGCCTGGACGCGGGTGCCGTCCGCGGAGTTCGCCCCGGCCTTCGTGCCCGGCGGCGCCACGACGGTTCAGGTCATGGTGAAGGATTCGCGGCGCTACGCGGCGACGGGGGGCTGGGGGTTCGGGCGCTTCGTCGACGGCAAGCCCGCGGACGCGGCCCAGCACGAGACCTGCTTCGCCTGCCACAGCGCGAATGTCCGGGACCACGACTACGTGTTCACGCGGCTCGCGCCCTGAGGCCGGCCGCCGCCCGGACGGCCGCCCGGACGGCCGCCACGACGCCCCTGTCAGCGCGCGGCTTCCCTCAACGTCCTCTCGCTGTCGCGCCTTGCGTCTCCCGTCAGCCGGCGCCTACACCTTTGCCGGCTCAAGCTCGGCCCGGACCGGGCGGGACATGACGGCGCCGGCCCGAGGCACGGCCCCGCAGGGAGGATAGCGCGTGACGATCGCCCGATACGGCGCAGCCCTGGCGCTGCTCTGCGGCTTCGGTTTCCTGTCGCCCCTCAGGGCCGACGAGTGCCCCAACCGCGGCCAACTCGACGACGCCTACTGCGACGCCAACAAGGACCTCGTCGCCGACGTCCCGGCCAAGACCCGCGACCCGAGCGTGATCGTCTTCGCCTACACGCCGGTGGAGGATCCCGCGGTCTACGAGAACTCGTTCAAGCCGTTCACGACCTACCTGAGCCAGTGCACGGGCAAGCGCGTCGTCTACTACCCGGTCCAGTCGAACTCCGCCGAGATCGAGGCGATGCGCTCCGGCCGGCTCACGGTGGCGGGCTTCTCGACCGGGCCCCTCGGCTTCGCGGTGAACATGGCCGGCGCGATCCCGTTCGCCGCCAAGGGCACCGAGAAGGGCGCCGAGGGCTACAACCTGATCGTCGTGGTGAAGGCGAGCAGCCCCTACAGGACGCTGGCCGACCTCAAGGGCAAGCGCGTGGCCCACACGGCGCCGTCGTCGAATTCCGGCAACCTCGCGCCCAAGGCGCTGTTCCCCGAGCAGGGGCTGAAGCCCGGCGAGGACTACAAGCTCATCTACTCGGGCGGCCACGACAAGTCGGCGCTGGGCGTCGGCACCGGCGACTACGACGCCGCCCCGGTGGCCTCGGACGTGTTCTACCGGATGGTCGCCCGCGGCACGATCAAGGGCGACGATTACCGGGTGATCTACACGAGCGAGAAGTTCCCGACCTCGGGTTTCGCCTACGCCCACGATCTCAAGCCGGAACTCGCCGAGAAGCTGAAGCAATGCTTCTACGACTTCCGCTTCCCGCCCGACATGGTGAAGGATTTTGAGGGCGACGACCGGTTCGCGCCGATCACCTACCTCAAGGACTGGGCGATCGTCCGCAAGGTCGCGGAGGAATCGGGCACGCCGTACAACAAGGTCGCCTACGAGCGCGAGGCTGCCCGCGAGGCCGAGGCAGCGCGCAAGAAGGCCGCGGGCGCCCCTAAGCCGTGACTCAGGCCGTGACGCAGGCCGTGACGGCGGGGAGCGCGGCGCGCGCGGTGGCGGCCGGACCCGAGGGCGATCCCCGCGCCCTAGTGATCCGCGGGCTGACCAAGGCGTACCGGGCCGGCCAGCCGGTCCTGAAGGGCATCGACCTCGTGGTGCCGGGCACCGGGCTCACGGCGATCATCGGGCCGTCCGGCACCGGCAAGAGCACCCTGATCCGCTGCATCAACCGGCTGGTCCAGCCGACCTCGGGGGAGATCCTGTTTAGAGGCGAGGACCTCGCCCGGCTCTCCGGCCCCGCCCTGCGCCGGGCGCGGCGCCGGATCGGGATGGTGTTCCAGGAGTACAACCTGGTCGAGCGCCTCTCGGTGATGGAGAACCTGCTCTGCGGTCGCCTCGGCTACGTGCCGGCGTGGCGCGCGTGGCTGCGCCGCTTCCCCGAGGCGGACGTCGCCCGCGCCTTCGACCTCCTCGACGCGGTCGGCCTGTCGGGCTTCGCCACCCGCCGGGCCGACGCCCTGTCGGGCGGGCAGCGCCAGCGCGTCGGCATCGCCCGGGCGATCATGCAGGAGCCCGAGATCGTGCTCGCCGACGAGCCGACCTCGTCCCTCGACCCGAAGAGCTCCGTCGAGATCATGGAGATCCTGTCCCGGCTCGCGGCCGAGCGCGGCGTGCCGGTGGTGGTCAACATCCACAACGTGGCGCTCGCCCAGCGCTTCGCCGCGCGGATCGTCGGCATGTCGGGCGGGCACGTGGTCTATGACGGGCCGCCGGACCGGCTGAGCGAGGCCGACCTGCGCGGCATCTACGGCGGCGAGAACTGGCTCGAATGAGCGCGCCCGCCCGCCCGGCCTCCCCCGACGCCTCCCCCGACGCTTCCCCCGACCGCGTCGCGTTCCGGCCCAACTGGACCGCCCGCGCGGGCTGGGCGCTCCTCGCCGTCTACGCGGTCTACGCGGCGACCCAGCTCGGCTTCTCGCCCGAGCGCTTCGCCGGCGGCCTCGCCCACGGGCAGCAGTTCCTGGCCCGGATGTTCCCGCCGAACTTCTCCCGCTGGGAACTGATCCAGTCGGGCATCCTCGAGAGCCTGCAGATCGCCGTGATCGCCACGGTGGTCGGCATCGCGGTCGCCCTGCCGATCGGCTTCCTGGCGGCCCGCAACCTGATGCCGCCCTGGGTGACGTGGCCGACCCGCATCCTGATCGCGCTCTGCCGGTCGTTCCACCCGATCATCGTGGCGATCCTGTTCGTGAAGGCGATCGGGTTCGGGGCGCTCGCCGGCGTCATGGCGCTGATCGTCGCCTCGGTGGGCTTCATCGCCAAGCTGTTCGCCGAGGCGATCGAGGAGATCTCCCTGAAGCAGGTCGAGGCGGTGCGGGCGACCGGCGCCGGCTTCCTGTCGACCCTGATCATGGGCGTGCAGCCGCAGGTGCTGCCGCGCTTCATCGGCTTCGCCACCTACCAGCTCGATTCCAATCTGCGGAACTCGACCATGGTGGGCATCGTCGGCGGCGGCGGCATCGGAGCGACGCTGTTCACCGCCTACCAGCGCTTCGACTTCGACGTGGTGCTGGCGATCCTGATCGTCATCGTCGCCCTGATCATGGTGGCCGAGATCGTCTCCGGCTGGGCCCGCAAGGTGTTCCAGTGAGCGTCGCCCTCGCGCCCGCTCCCGCCGGCCCGCGCCGCTGGCAACGCTTCCCCCTGTGGAAGCGGCTGGCGCGGCTCGCCTTCACGCTGTGCGCGGTGGCGGCCTTCGTGGCGAGCCTGCGCACCATCGAGGTGATCCCGGAATTCCTCTACGACGCCCCCGACCAGCTCGCCGACCTGTTCGGCCGGATGTGGCCGATGGATGCCGGCTATGTCGGACCGACCCTGCGGGCGCTGGTGGAGACGCTCCACATCGCGACGCTCGGCACCCTGATCGCCATCGCGATCGCGGTGCCGATCGGGCTGATGGCGGCGCGCAACGTCACGCCCAACCGCGCGCTGAACCTGTTCGCCAAGTTCGTGTTCGTGACCTCGCGCTCGGTGAACTCCCTGGTCTGGGCGCTGCTGTTCGTGGCGGTGTTCGGCCCCGGTCCGCTGGCCGGGACCCTGGCGATAGCGCTCCGCTCCGTCGGCTTCACCGGAAAGCTGTTCGCCGAGGTGTTGGAGGAGGCCAATCGCGGCTCGATCGAGGCTCTGCAGGCCGCGGGTGCCGGCCGGATGTCGACTTTGCTGCTCGGCTACTGGCCGCAGGTGAAGCCGGCCTTCTGGTCGATCGCGCTGTTCCGCTGGGACATCAACATCCGCGAATCCGCCGTGCTGGGGCTGGTCGGCGCGGGCGGCATCGGCGTCGCGCTCGATACCGCCCTGAACCTGCTCTACTGGGACCAGGTCGCCGTGGTGCTCGCCGCGATCTTCGGCGTCGTCATCCTGGCCGAGATCGTCGTGACGGCGCTCCGCGCCCGTACGCTCTGAGACGGGCCCCGGTCAGCGCCCCAGCGACATGCCGAGCGGCGGCTCGACCTCCGGCGGCAGCGGCGAGACGTAGCCCGCCGCGCCGACCCGGCGGGCGAGGTCCGCCTTGGCGGCGTCGCGCAGGGCCGCGTCGGTCACCGCCCGGGCCCCGGTGGCGGCCATCGCCTTGGCGACCTGCACCATCGCCTTGTGGGCCGCGGGGGCCTTGCCCTGCGCCACCACCTGCCAGGTGTGGAACGGCGTGCCGATCGCCACCGTGGGCGCGTGGGCCTGGACGGTCGGCACCACCCAGCTGACGTCGCCGACGTCGGTGGACCCCACCGCCGGGTTGCGCAACGCGTCGAGGGGCACGAGGAAGTCGGCGAGCGGCGCTTCGGTGCGCGGCATCCCGATGGCGCGGAACACGGCGTCGATGTCGCCGTCGGTGAGCGTCGCCCGGATCTTGCCGGCGAAGTCCCGGTCGGCCTCGTCGAAATGCGGCGGCCCGAGCTCCTCCATGACGCCGTGCAGCGCCCGCTCCAGGGGATCGTTGCCCAGCAGGTTCGACACCGCGCTGACGATCCGCACCTCGACGGCGGTCTCGGTCATCAGGGCGGCGCCCTGCGCGATCTTCTTCACCCGCTCGACCAGCGCCAGCATGCCGGGCAGGTCGCGGGCCCGGATCGAGTAGCGCACCGTCGCGCCGGCCTGGACGACGTTCGGGGCGATGCCGCCGGCGTCGAGATAGGCGTAGTGGACCCGCGCGTCGGACGGCATGTGCTCGCGCATGTAGTTCACGCCGACGCTCATCAGCTCGACGGCGTCGAGCGCCGAGCGCCCGAGATGGGGCGCGGCCGCCGCGTGGGCGGTGCGGCCGGTGAAGACGAAGTCGGCCCGGGTGTTGGCGAGGGCGACCGGCGGTGCCACCTCCCAGAAGCTGCCCGGATGCCAGGTGATCGCGATGTCGGCGTCCGCGAAGGCGCCGGCGCGGACCATGAAGGCCTTGGCGGCGCCGCCTTCCTCCGCCGGGCAGCCGTAGTAGCGCACGCGGCCGGGCGTGCCGGTCTCGGCGAGCCAGTCCTTCAACGCGGTGGCGGCGAGCAGCGCCGCCGAGCCGAGGAGGTTGTGGCCACAGCCGTGGCCATGCCCGCCCGCCTCCACCGGCCGGTGCTCGGCGACGCCGGCCTCCTGCGACAGGCCCGGCAGGGCGTCGTACTCGCCGAGGAACGCGATGACCGGCCCGCCGTCCCCGGCCTCGCCCATCACGGCGGTCGGGATGCCGGCGACTGCCTCGGTGACCCGGAAGCCCTGGTGGCGCAGTTCGGCGACGTGCTCGGCGCAGGAGCGGCTCTCCGTGTAGCAGACCTCCGGCATGCTCCAGACCCGCTCGGACAGGGCGATCAGCCGTTCCGACTGCGCGTCGACGTGGCGCCACACGGCGTTGCGGTTGTCCATCGGGTCCACTCCGGGAAAGCTGCGCATCGAGGTCGCGCCACCATAGCGGGCTCCGCGCCGTCTTCGCGAGCGCAGCGAAGCGACCCAGGGTTGCGCGCCCTCGGGAAGCGTGGCGCCGCTGGATTGCTTCGCTCCGCTCGCAAGGACGGACACGGCGCGAGCCCTGCTGCTGCCTGACCGCATGCACCGCCCAGGCCATGCTCCTGCCCGAACCAAGCGTCCGTCGACACGTTCCGATTGAACCGTCACTGGCCCGCCCCTTGCCAAGGCCGCTGCCGGAATGTTGCTGTGCCTGTCACGGCGGTAAACGGGAAAGCGTACATGGACGAGCGGGATCTGCGCGGCCTCATCGGGCAGGTGAAGGACGGCCGCCTGTCGCGGCGCGCTTTCGTGCAGCGGATGGTGGCTGTGGGCCTCACCGCGCCCATGGCCGGGCTGATGCTGGCCGGGAACGGGGTCGCGATGGCGGCCGATATCCGGGCCGGCTACAAGCCGACCAAGGCCGGCGGCGGCGGCGCGCTGAAGCTCCTCTGGTGGCAGGCGCCGACGCTGATCAACCCGCATTTCGCCGTCGGCACCAAGGACCAGGACGCCTCGCGGATCTTCTACGAGCCGCTCGCCGCCTGGGACGCGGACGGCAACCTCGTGCCGGTGCTCGCCGCCTCGATCCCGTCCAAGGAGAACGGGGCGCTCGCCGCCGACGGCCGCTCGGTTGTCTGGACGCTCAAGCCCGGCGTGAAGTGGCACGACGGCAAGCCGCTCACCGCCGACGACCTCGTCTTTACCTGGGAATACGCCCGCGACCCCGCCACCGCGGCGGTGACGGCCGGGTCCTACAAGGATTGCAAGGTCGAGAAGGTCGACTACCTCAGCGTCCGGGTCCTGTTCGACAAGCCCACGCCCTACTGGTGCGACGCCTACGTGGGCATCGTCGGGATGGTGCTGCCCAAGCACCTGTTCGGACCCTACAGCGGCGCCAAGTCCCGGGACGCGCCGCAGAACCTCGCCCCGGTTGGCACCGGCCCGTACCGGTTCGTTGAGTTCCGGCCCGGCGACATCGTCCGCGGGGAGCGCAACCCCAACTACCACCTGCCCAACCGGCCGTATTTCGACACGGTCGAGATGAAGGGCGGCGGCGACGCGGTCTCGGCCGCCCGGGCCGTGCTCCAGACCGGCGAGTACGACTACGCCTGGAACATGCTGATCGAGGACGAGGTGCTGAAGCGCCTGGAGACCGGCGGCAAGGGCCGGGTCGACGTGGTCTACGGCGGCAAGCTCGAGTTCCTGCTCCTCAATGCCGCCGACCCGAACGTCGAGGTCGACGGCGAGCGCGCCTCGATCACCACCAAGCACCCCGCCTTCTCCGACCCGAAGGTGTGCCAGGCGATGAACCTCTTGGTCGACCGCAAGTCGATCCAGACCTACATCTACGGCCGCACCGGCAAGCCCACCGCCAACACGGTCAACGGCCCGGAGCGCTTCGTCTCCAAGAACACGAGCTTCGCCTTCGACCCGGCCAAGGCCAACGCGCTCCTCGACGAGGCCGGCTGGAAGAAGGGCTCCGACGGCATCCGCGCCAAGGACGGCAAGAAGCTCAAGCTGGTCTTCCAGACCTCGATCAACGCCCCGCGCCAGAAGACGCAGGCGATCATCAAGCAGGCGGCCGCCAAGGCCGGCATCGAGATCGAGCTGAAATCGGTGACCGGCTCGGTGTTCTTCTCCTCCGACCCGGCCAACCCCGACACCTGCACGCATTTCTACGCCGACATGGAGATGTACGCCTACAGCATGACCCAGGCCGATCCGGCGATCTGGCTGCTCATGTACGCCTCCTGGGAGGTGGCCCAGAAGGCCAACAAGTGGCAGGGCCGCAACGTCGTGCGCTGGCGCAACGACGCCTACGACAAGGCCTACAACGCCGCCCAGAGTGAGCTCGACCCGGTCAAGCGGGCGGCGCTCCTCATTAAGTGCAACGACCTCGCGGTCTCCGAGAACGTGCTGCCGCTGATCCACCGCGCCGAGGTCTCGGCGGTGGGCGCGACGCTGACGGCGCCCCGCAGCGGCTGGGACAACGACCTGTCGTTCCTGCCCGACTGGTACAGGGAGGCCTGAGCGGGAGCGCCGCGCCATGGGCGCCTACATCCTGCGACGGCTCCTGATCGCGATCCCGAGCCTGCTCGGCATCAGCCTGATCCTGTTCACCGTCCTGGCGCTCGCGCCGGGCGACCCGTTCGGCGAGCTCGCCAGCAACCCGAACGTGCCCCCGGAGGTGCGGGCGGCGCTCCGCGTCAAGTTCGGCCTCGATGACCCGATCCCCACCCGCTACCTGCACTGGCTCACCGCCATGCTGCAGGGCGACTGGGGCTTCTCCTTCGCCAGCCGGGTGAACGTCGACACGCTGATCCTGCAGCGGCTGCCCACGACCCTGTTCGTGGTCGGCTCCTCCCAGGTGCTGGCGCTGCTGATCGCCGTGCCGGTGGGCCTCTACGCCGCGCGCCGGCCCTACTCGCTCGCCGACCAGGTCGCCAACACGCTGGCCTTCGTGGGCTTCTCGCTGCCGACCTTCTTCACCGGCCTGCTGTTCATCCTGCTGTTCTCGATCAAGCTCGGCTGGCTGCCCTTCGTCTACCAGGCCGACCTGCCGGGCTCCGGCCTGCCCTGGGTCTGGGCGAATGTCCGGCAGGCGATCATGCCGGTGGCGGTGCTGGGCTTCTTCCAGGCCGCCTCCTACACACGCTACGTGCGCGCCTCGGCGCTGGACGTCGCCCGGCTCGACTACGTCACCACGGCCCGGGCCAAGGGCCTGACCGAGGGCACGGTGACCCGCCGGCACATCGCCCGCAACGCCCTGATCCCGGTGGTGACGCTCGTCGCCCTCCAGATCCCGGCGGTGTTCGGCGGCGCCATCGTCACCGAGCAGATCTTCCGGATCCCCGGCATCGGCTCGCTGCTGATCGACGCCATGCTGTCCAACGACACGCCGGTGGTGATGGCGGTGACCTTCGTGTTCGCCGGCCTCGTCATCCTGTTCAACCTCGTCGCGGACCTGCTCTATGGCTGGCTCGACCCTCGCATCGCCCTCCGATGAGGCGGTGCCCGTCGCCCGCGCACCGGCCTCGCCGGGGCGGGAGACGTGGCGGCGCTTCCGGCGGCACCGGCTGGCGCTCGCCAGCGTCGGCGTGCTCGCGCTCCTCGTCGCCGGCGTGGTGTTCGGCGGTCTGCTCTGGCCGGTCGCCATCGACGACATCGACTTCGCGGCCCAGCTCCAGGGCCCGTCCTGGGACCACCCGTTCGGCACCGACGATCTCGGCCAGGACCTGCTGGCCCGGATGATCTACGGCGGGCGGATCTCGCTCGCGGTCGGCTTCGCCGCCATGGCGGTAGCGAGCCTGATCGGCGTGCTGGTCGGCGCGCTCGCCGGCATGTCGCGCCGGTTCCTCGACCCGGTGCTGATGTGGCTGACCGACCTGTTCCTGTCGCTGCCGCAGCTGCCGCTGCTGCTCCTCGTGATCTACCTGTTCCGCGACAGCCTGAAGGCCGTGTTCGGCAGCCAGGGCGGCGTGTTCCTGATGATCGTCGCGGTGATCGGGGGCCTGCGCTGGATGCCGGTGGCCCGACTGGTGCGGGCGCAGTTCCTGTCCCTGCGCGAGAAGGAGTTCGTGGAGGCGGCCCGCTCGCAGGGGGCGACGACCGGGCACCTCGTGCGCCGCCACATCCTGCCGAACGCGCTGGGGCCGGTGATCGTGGCGGCCTCGATCGAGGTCTCGTCCGCGATCATCGCGGAATCGACGCTGTCCTTCCTGGGGCTCGGCTTCCCGCCCGACATCCCGACCTGGGGGCGGCTCCTGTTCGACGCCAAGGACCATCTCGACGTCGCGCCGCACTGGGCGCTGTTCCCAGGGGGCGCGATCTTCCTGACGGTGCTGTCGATCAACTTCATCGGCGACGGCCTGCGCGACGCCCTCGACCCGCGACGGGTTCTCTAGCGATGACGGATCCAGTGGACCCGATCCTCTCGGTCTCAGACCTCACCGTCTCCTTCCGCTCGGACGGGCGCTGGCGCGAAGTCGTGCACGGCGTCTCGTTCGACGTGGGCCCGCGCGAGACCGTGGCCCTCGTCGGCGAATCCGGCTCCGGCAAGAGCGTCAGCGCCCTCTCGATCCTGCGCCTCCTGCCGCGGGACGCGAGCCGTATCGGCGGGCGCGTGCGCTTCGAGGGCCGCGAGCTGCTCGCCGCCCCCGAGGCCGAGATGCGGCGGGTGCGCGGCGATTCCATCGCCATGATCTTCCAGGAGCCGATGACCTCCCTGAACCCGGTCCTGACCATCGGCTTCCAGATCGCCGAGGCGCTGATCCGGCACCGGGGCCTGTCGCGGTCCGCCGCCGAGGCGGAGGCGCTCCGGCTCCTCGACAAGGTCCGGATCCCGGCCGCCCGGTCGCGCCTGCACGAGTACCCGCACCGCTTCTCCGGCGGCATGCGCCAGCGGGTGATGATCGCCATGGCGCTCGCCTGCCGGCCGAAGCTCCTCATTGCCGACGAGCCGACCACGGCGCTCGACGTCACGATCCAGGCCCAGATCCTCGACCTCATCAAGAGCCTGCAGGACGAGGAGGGCATGTCGGTCCTGTTCATCACCCACGACATGGGCGTGGTCGCCGAGATCGCCGACCGCACCGTGGTGATGTACCGGGGCCGCGCCGTGGAGGCCGGCCCGACCGCGCGGATTTTTTCCGAACCCACCGAGCCTTATACGCGGGCGCTGCTGGCCGCGGTCCCGCGCCTCGGGACCATGGCGGGCCGGGCGCGCCCGATGCGCTTCCCGGTGGTCGACCGGGCCACCGGCCTCGCGGCACCGACGCCCGAGACGCCCGACACCGTCAGGGCCGCCGAGCGCCCGGTGCTGGAGGTGCGCGACCTGACCACCCGGTTCGACATCCGCTCCGGGCTGCTCGGCCGCGTGACCGGCCGCGTCCACGCGGTGGAGCGGGTCTCGTTCAGTCTCGCGGCCGGCGAGACCCTGGCACTCGTCGGGGAATCCGGCTGCGGCAAGTCCACCACCGGGCGCTCGATCCTGCGCCTCGTCGAGCCGCTCTCGGGCTCGGTCCTCCTCGACGGCGAGGACATCACGGGCTTCGATCCCAAGACCCTCCGCGCCCGCCGCCAGCGCATGCAGATGATCTTCCAGGACCCGTTCGCCAGCCTCGACCCGCGCCAGAGCGTCGGTGCGGCGGTGGCGGAGCCGCTGCTGATCAACCGCCTCGCCGCGCCCCGCGAGGCCCGGCGGCGGGCGGAGGACCTGCTCGCCCGGGTCGGGCTTCCGCCCGAGACCGCCGCGCGCTTCCCGCACGAGTTCTCCGGCGGCCAGCGCCAGCGCATCTGCATCGCCCGCGCGCTCGCCCTGAACCCCCGCCTGATCGTCGCCGACGAGGCGGTCTCGGCGCTCGACGTCTCGGTGAAGGCGCAGGTCGTGAACCTGATGCTCGACCTGCAGGCGGAGCTCGGCCTCGCCTACCTGTTCATCTCGCACGACATGGCGGTGGTCGAGCGGGTCAGCCACCGGGTGGCGGTGATGTATCTCGGCGAGATCGTGGAGATCGGCCCCCGGGCCGCGATCTTCGGCGATCCGCGGCACCCCTACACGAAGAAGCTGCTCGCCGCGGTGCCCGTGCCGGATCCGGCCCGGCGGGGCGAGCGGCACGCGCTGCCGGACGACGAGATCCGCAGCCCGATCCGGACCCCCGACTACGTGCCGCCGGAGCGCCTCTACCGGGAGGTCGCGCCCGGCCACGTCGTGCAGGACTGGGGCACCGAGTGGGACGCGGGCGCCCGCCAGGGCGCGGCCGCCTGAAGCCGGCGGCCCGGACCCTCGCGCGCGATGCCGCGCGGTCCGCGACAGGATCCAGCGTAAAGCTTGCGGCACTGCTCGCAATACGAGCAATGTTGCTCAGAAAGCGATCAGTACCGGTAAGAAACCTTTGATTATTTCTGCATTAATGTCGGCCCTACACACGCGGTGTGTTGCCGCGATGAAGCGGTCGAGAGGCTTCCTTGCGAGCGAGCGATTTCCGATCCTTCCACGAGGCGTCGAAGCGCAGCGGCGTGATCCTGTCGTTCGGCGGAGATCTCTCGGAGAACATCCTGTTCTCGCTCGGGGAAGTGCTGAAGCTGCGCATGCGGCACGAGGAGACCGACGCCGCGGTCGCCAAGCGCGTCTTCTCGATCTTCGTCGAGCAGGCCCAGAACGTGATCCGCTACTCGGCCGACAAGGTCGCGCCCGCCGAGCCGCCGGGCCCCGCCCGGGTCAGCGCCGGCATGATCGCCGTCGGCACCGAGGAGGGGCGGTTCTTCGTGGTCTGCGGCAACGAGGTCGGCAGGACCGAAGTGCCGCGGCTGCGCGAGCGGCTCGACGAGATCGCCACCCTGTCGAGCGACGAGCTCAGGAAGGTCTACCGCGAGAAGCTGCGCCAGCCGCCGGACGAGGGCAGCCTTGGCGGCAGCATCGGACTGATCGAGATCGCCCGCCGGTCGAGCGCCCCGGTCGAGTACGACTTCCAGGATCTGGGCGCGGAGCGCAGCCTGTTCTGCCTCAAAGCCTTCATCTGAGGATCGCACGGACATGGACCGCATCACGCTGCCCCGGACCGAGCGCTCGCCCGAGGTCGATTTCGACTTCGCGTCGGGGCGGCTCGTCCTGCGCGGCGAATCCTACCCGGAGGACGCCGCCGCGTTCTTCGGCCCGCTGCTGCAGGCCCTGCGCGGCCACCTCGCGGCGACCGAGGCGAGCCCGATCACCTTCGACGTCGCGCTCGCCTACTTCAACTCGTCGAGCGCCAAGGCGCTGATGAACCTGTTCATGCCCCTGGAGGACGCCGCCGCCGAGGGGCGCCCGGTGACGATCCGCTGGATGTTCGGCACCGACGACGACGTGATCCAGGAGGCCGGCGAGGATTTCGCGGCCGACTTCGCGCATGCCCGGTTCGAGATGATCGCGAGCGTCCCCGCGTGAGCCCGCACCGGGCGCCGGCCCACGATCTCCTGTCCGAGCCGGCGGACGCCTTCAGCCTGTTCGACACCGAGGAGGCCGTTCTCGGCCGGTCCGAGGTGATGCTGGCCCGCCTCGCCGAGGTCGGCGACGGGGTGCGGGAGCTCGCCGGCGCCTACCGGCGCAGCTACCACGAGCAGCGCCGGCTGGTGCGGCTGAGCGACCGGATGCAGCTCGACCTGCACCGGGCCAACCAGCGGATGGCCGAGCAGCAGCGCGCCCTGCGACACCTCAACGACGCCCTCTCGGCGGAGATCGAGCACCGTGCGCGCCTCGAGGCCGAACTCCGCCGCCTCGCCGACACCGACCACCTCACCGACGCCCTGTCGCGCCGCCGCTTCCTGCAGATCTGCGAGGAGGTCTGGGCCCGGACCCAGTCGGGCGACACGCCCTCCAGCGTGCTGATGCTCGACCTTGACCGCTTCAAGCTGATCAACGACCGCTACGGCCACAGCGCGGGCGACACGGTCCTCAAGGCCTTCGTCGAGACCTGCCGCGACAGCCTGCGCGCGGTCGACGTGATCGGCCGCATGGGTGGTGAGGAATTCGCCATCCTCGTCACCGGCACCGTGATGGCCGAGGCGCAAGTCATCGCCGAGGCGCTCCGCCGCGCGGTGGCGCAGCGGCCGGTGCGCCTGGAGCACGGCCCGCTGCCGATCTCGGTGAGCATCGGCCTCGCGGCGTTCGGCCCGAGCGAGTCGATGTCGGCGACGCTCCGGCGGGCCGACGCGGCGCTCTACGCCGCCAAGCATGCCGGCCGCGACTGCGTGCGCTGCGCGGCCGAACCAGGCGCGTCCCTGACCTGAGGCGCCGCGCGCCCGGCCTCGGAGCGGAACCGCTGTGACACGGAGTGACGTCGCGTGAGCGGACCTGACACGGCCCTGGACAGCCCGCGTCCCGCCGGGGGGATCCGCGGCGCACGACCGCTGCGGACCGGGGATGCCCTGGCGCGGCTCGGCTTCGCCGACATCGATCCGGTCCCGGCCGCCGGCGGCGCCGGGCGCGCGGGCGGCCTGCGCGGGGCCGGCCCGATCCGCCGGGGCGATCCCCTGTCGAAGCGCGGCTTCGCCGACGTGCTGGCCGCGGGCGCGCCCGCGGACGAGCTGATGAAGCCCGGCGCCCTGCGCGGGGCGGCCCGAGGCCGCGACCTCGACAGCCTGTCCCACACCCTGTTCCTGCGCATCTACCCGGTGATCGGTGCCCTCCTGCTGCTGACCCAGCTCGGGATCGCCTGGGTGACCTACACCGACCAGCTCCGGCTGTACGGCGACCGGGCGCATCTCCTCGCCCGGCTCACCGCCGCGGCGATCGCGCGGCCCGACTGGGCGCGCGACCCGGACGCCTACGACGGCCCGCTCAAGGCCCTGGCCGCCGAGCCCGATTTCGCCCACGCCGTCCTGCGCGACGCCGCGGGCCACGTCGTCGGGACGGCGGGCGCGGCGCCCCCCGCGCGGGGCTGGTCCACCCTCTCGGCCCAGGCCGACCTGTCGGTGCCCGGCCGCGCCGGCCCGGCGGGCAGCCTGACCGTCACGGTCTCCACGAAGGCGCTGCGGGACAACGCGGCGTGGCAGGTGATGCTCGCCCTCGGCGCCAGCGTCGGGCTGATGATCGCCTTCGTGGTCACCCTGCACGCCACCGTGCGCCGCCACGTCATGGCGCCGCTGATGCGGCTGCTGCTCGCCATGCGGGAGATCGAGCACAAGCGCTGGACGACCGTGGAGCTCGGGGGCGCCTACCGGCCGAGCAACGAGATCGACGTCATCAGCCAGGCCTTCAACCGCATGGTCGAGGGCCTGCGGAGCGGCGACGCCGCCAAGCAGCTCCTCGTCGAGCTGGAGCAGGCCCACGACAGGCTGGAGCGCGCCAACCGCCAGGTGGTCGAGAGCATCGGCTACGCGCGGCGCATCCAGGATTCGGTGCTGCCGGACCGCAACGCCCTGGCGGGCGCGGGGGTCGAGGTCGCGGTGCTGTGGGAGCCGCTCCACGTCGTCGGCGGCGACTATTTCTGGCTGGAGGAGATCGACGGCCTCTGCGTGATCGCGGTGGCCGACTGCACCGGCCACGGCGTGCCCGGCGCGTTCCTGACCCTGATCGTCGCGACCGCCCTCGACCGGCTGCTGCACGAGCGCGGCCTGCGCGCGCCGGCGGCGATCCTGGCCGGGCTCGACGCGATGGTCCGCACGCAGCTCCGCCAGGACGGCCGCGGCGCCGAATCGGATGACGGGCTCGATTGCGGCCTGTGCGTCTGGGACCGCGCGGCCGGGACGCTGCACTTCGCCGGCGCCGGCCTGTCGCTCACGGTGGTCCGGGACGGCGTGGCCGAGCGCGTCCGCGGCGGCCGCCGGGGGCTCGGCTACCCGCGCCCCGCCCGTGACGGGCAGCCGGAGGACGTCGTCGCGGACATCGCCGTTCCGGTGGCGGGCGCCACCTTCTACCTGATGACGGACGGCATCACCGACCAGATGGGCCGCGCGGCGCCCGACCGGGCGCCGCGGCTCCTCGGCCGGCGCGGCGTGGCCGACAGCCTCCTGCGCCACGCCGACCTGCCCCTCGCCGCCCAGACCGTGGCCCTCGAGGCCGATCTCGACGCCTATCGCGGGACCGAGGCCCGGCGGGACGACATGACCCTGGTGGCGTTCCGGCTTCCTCCGGCGACCGCCGCCGGCTGAGACCGGCCGTACCCCTCGGGGCCATCGATGCCAGGTGCGCATCGATCAATCCAACAATGACGTTGGACAGGCCGTCCGGCCTGCGGCACTCCTGGGCCCGGCCCCGGGAGAGCCGTCGCGGTCGCCGCCGAGAGGCACCGCCAAGAACCGCCTCCGGGGCTTCCCGCGCGCCCGCGCGGACAAGACTGGGAGGAAGCCATGGCTGAGGACGCCGTCACCGGGATCCGCCTGCGGTCTGTCGCCCTGCCGCTGAGGACCCCGATCAGCGACGCCAAGGTGCTCACCGGCCGCCAGAAGCCGATGACCGAGATCGCGATCCTGTTCTGCGAGGTCGAGAGCCGGGAGGGCCATCGCGGCCTCGGAATCAGCTATTCCAAGCGCGCCGGCGGGCCGGGCCAGTTCGCCCATGCTCGCGAGATCGCTCCGGCGCTGCTCGGGGTGGATCCGAGCGACATCGCCAAGGCCTGGGACACGCTCGCCTGGGCCGGCGCCTCGGCCGGCCGCAGCGGCCTCGCCGTCCAGGCGATCGGTGCCTTCGACGTGGCCCTGTGGGATCTCAAGGCGCGGCGGGCCGGCCTGTCGCTCGCCAAGCTCCTCGGGGCGCAGCGCGACTCGGTGCGCTGCTACAACACCTCGGGCGGCTTCCTGCACACGCCGCTGGAGGAGCTGCTCGTCAACACCGACCACGCCCGGGCGAAGGGCATCGGCGGCGTCAAGCTGAAGGTCGGCCAGCCGGACTGGGCCGAGGATATCCGCCGGGTCTCGCGGGTGCGCGAGCATCTGGGCGACGCCTTCCCGCTCATGGTCGACGCCAACCAGCAATGGGACCGGCCGACCGCGATGCGGATGGGCCGGACCTTCGAGCGCTTCAACCTGATCTGGATCGAGGAGCCCCTCGACTGCCTGGATGCCGCCGGGCACGCGGCCCTGGCCGCCGCCCTCGACACGCCGGTCGCCACCGGCGAGATGCTGACGAGCGTCGCCGAGCACTGGGACTTCATCCGCCAGGGCGGCGCCGACTTCCTGATGCCCGACGCGCCGCGGGTCGGCGGCATCACGCCCTTCCTCAAGGTGGCGGCGCTCGCCGAGTTCGCCGGGCTGACGATCGCGCCGCACTTCTCGATGGAGCTGCACATCCACCTCGCCGCCGCGCTGCAGCGGGAGCCCTGGGTCGAGCATTTCGAGTGGCTGGAGCCGCTGTTCAACGAGCGGCTGGAGCTGGAGGACGGCCGCATGCGCGTGCCGACCCGGCCGGGCCTCGGCCTCTCCCTGAGCGAGCAGGCGCTGGCCTGGACGCGCGAGACCGCCGGGTTCGGCAGCCTCGGCTGAGCGCACGGGGAGGGGACGCTCCGAGGCCGGCCGACCCGGATCGTCCGATCCTCCCCCCATCCCGCGGTGCGGCCGCGCGGCGGCCGCCTCGAAGGAGCTCTCCGCCGGGGCCGCGACGCGTCACCTCAGGACGAGGGTCGGACCTCGTCGTGCCGCGCTCCGCCCGAGCGGGCACAGCGAAGGCCCGTTCCGTCCCGACCACGCCGTCGGGCGGCCCACCGGGGCCGTGGACCGGAGCCGCCTGTACCAGTGTCCGCCGCCCGGAATCGGCCGCCGGTGCGCGCGCGACGATATCCTGACCTGGAAAATGACATAGGCCGCTTTTTCAAGGCGGTCAGCGAAGTAAAACCGTGACCTTGTCGCGGGGTGGCGTCCGCGATCGATTGCCGATACGCTGCGTTTCTGTCGTCGCGATCCTCTCATTTGAAAATTTACAAAGAACAGATCTGGAGTGACCGGTCCATGTCGTGTGTCGAAGGAGAAGGTCATCGCCGCGTCCCGGGCGGCACGCGCGCGGGGCCCGGCGCGACGCGGCCGGTCGCGCGTTCCGAGGCGGCGGGCAAGATCGTCAACCGCCACGGCGATCACGCCTGTCGCCTGCGGCTGACCGCCGGCGCCGCGCCGATGCTGACCCGATGAGTCCTCCCGGCCATCTGTCGCGCCGCGCGCTCCTGGCCGCCGCGGCGGCCGGGGCGCTCGTCCCGCGCGCCGCCGCCGCGCAGGCGGCCGCCCGCATCGCCGCCCTGGGCGGGGCCGTCACCGAGATCCTCTACCGCCTCGGCGCCGGCGGCCGGATCGTCGCGGTCGACACGACCAGCCTCTACCCGCCCGAGGCGCTGCGCGAGAAGCCGAGTGTCGGCTACCTGCGGGCGCTCTCGGCCGAGGGCCTTCTGGCGCAGCAGCCCGACCTGATCATCGCCGCCGAGGGGGCCGGGCCGCCGGCCGTCCTGGCGCAGCTGCGCGAGGCCGGGCTGCGCGTCGAGACGGTGACGGAGCCGCCGAATCCCGAGGGCGTGCTGGACAAGATCGAGACGGTCGGGCGCCTCGCCGGCCTGGAGCGCGAGGCCGAGGCGCTCGAGACCGAGGTCCGCGCGCGCTTCGCCGACCTCGCGACCCGGCGCGCCCGGATCGCCCGGGCGGCCCGGGCCCTCGTCGTCCTGTCGGTCCAGGGCGGCCGGACCGTCGTCGGCGGCACCGGCTCCTCGGCGGACGGCATCCTGGCCCTGGCGGGCATCGGCAACGCGGCCGCGGGCCTGGAAGGCTTCAAGCCGATGACCGACGAGGCCATCGTGGCCGCCGCCCCCGACGCGGTGGTGATGATGCAGAACGGGCCCGAGCCGCCGAAGCCCGAGAGCATCTTCTCCCCCGGCACGGCCCTCGGCCAGACGCCGGCGGCGGCGCGGGGGCGGCTGGTGGCCATGGACGGCCTCTACCTCCTCGGGTTCGGGCCGCGCACGCCCGAGGCCGCCACCGACCTGATGCGGGCGCTCTACCCGGACCTGCCGCGTGACTGAGCCGCGCGGCGGCGGGCGGGGCGCGTGAGCCGCCGCGCGGCGCCCTGGGTGCTGGGTGTCCTGGCGGCCCTGGTGCTCGCCGCCGCCCTGCTCTCGGTGAGCCTCGGGGCGATCCCCATCCCGCCGGACCGGGTCTTCGCGGTCCTGATCGGGGAGGGGAGCGATCCGGCCCGCGCCCGCGACGGGCTTGTGATCCTCTCGATCCGCCTGCCCCGCACCCTGCTCGGGCTGCTGGTCGGGGCCGGGCTGGCGGTCTCGGGGGCGCTGATGCAGGGGCTGTTCCGCAACCCCCTGGCCGATCCGGCGCTGGTCGGGGTCTCGTCGGGGGCGGGGCTCGCGGCCGCGGTGATCATCGTCCTGGGCGACCGGATCCTCGCCGGGCTGGGGCTTCCCGGGCCGCTGCCCTACGCCGCGCTGCCGGCCGGAGCCTTCCTCGGCGGCCTGTGCGCGACCCTCATCCTCTACGCCCTCGCCACCCGGTCCGGGCGCACCGCGGTGGCGACGATGCTGCTCGCGGGGATCGCGCTGGGGGCGCTGAGCGGCGCGCTGACCGGCCTGCTGACCTTCGTCAGCGACGACCGGCAACTGCGCGATCTCGCCTTCTGGTCCCTGGGCAGCCTCGGCGGGGCCACCTGGTCCAAGGTCGCGGCCTCGGCGCCGCTGATCCTGCCGGTGCTGGCCGCGGTCCCGCTCCTCGGCCGCGGCCTGAACGCCCTCGTCCTCGGCGAGGCCGAGGCGTTCCATCTCGGCGTCCCGGTGGAGCGGCTGAAGCGCGCCTGCATCGTGCTGGTGGCGGTCGCGGTGGGCGCCAGCGTGGCGGCGGCGGGGGTGATCGGCTTCGTCGGCCTCGTGGTGCCGCACGCCCTGCGGCTGCTGATCGGCCCGGGGCACCGGCTGCTGCTGCCGGCCTCGGCACTCCTCGGCGGCGCCTTCCTGGTCCTCGCCGACGTGGTGGCGCGCCGCGTCGCCGCGCCCGCCGAGCTGCCGATCGGGATCGTCACAGCGCTGGTCGGCGCGCCGGTCTTCCTGTGGCTGCTTCTCGGCCGGGTGCGACCGGACGATGTCTGACGATGTCTGACAATGTCTGATCCGGCCCTGCTCACGGCCCGCGACCTGACCGTCACGGTGGCGGGGCGCGACCTCGTGCGCGACGTCTCCCTGGCGGTGGCGGGCGGCACCCTGCAGGTGATCGTCGGCCCCAACGGGGCCGGCAAGTCGACCCTCGTCCGCCTGCTCAGCGGCGCCATGGGCCCGACCCGGGGCAGCGTCGCCTATGACGGTGCGCCCGTGGCGACGATCCCGCCCTGGCGCCTCGCCGCGACGCGGGCGGTGCTGCCGCAGGCGGCGCGCCTCGCCTTCCCGTTCGCGGCGGCCGAGGTCGCCCGGATCGGCCTCGACGGCATCGGCCGGGGCCTCGGGGCCCGCGACCGGGCGGCGATCCTGGCCCGGGCCCTCGCGCGGGCCGACGTGGCGCATCTCGCCGACCGGGCCTACCCGACCCTCTCGGGCGGGGAGCAGGCGCGGGTGCAGTTCGCCCGCGTGCTCTGCCAGCTGGAGGCCGGCCGCACGGTGGCGGACCGGCAGGTGCTGTTCCTCGACGAGCCGACCGCGAGCCTCGACCTCCGGCACCAGGGCGCGCTGCTCGACGCCGCCGCCGGGCTGGCGGCGACCGGCGTCGCCGTGGTGGCGATCCTCCACGACCTCAACCTCGCGGCCGCCTACGCCGACCGGCTGCTGGTGCTGGACGGGGGCCGGCTGGTCGCCAGCGGGCGGCCGGCCGAGGTCCTGACCGACGACCTCATCGCCGGGGTCTTCGGCGTCCGCTGGCCGGTCGGGCGGGTGCCGCCGGGCGGTCAGCCCTTCCTGCTACCGCACCGGGGCGCGCCCGGTCGGCGCGGCTAGCGATAGCGCGACGGGTGGTATTCCCGGTAGCTCAGGCCGATCACGGCCGCGAGCAGGCCGGCTCCCCGGCACAGCGTGTAGCCGCCGCCGATCAGGGTCGCCGGCCTGAGGGACAGGCCGGCGATCCCGAGCCGCAGAAGGCCGCCGCCGAGGCGCACGAAGCCGCGGCCCGCGTTGGCGAGCCGGCCGCCCACCGTTTCCGGGCGGAGCCGGCCGAGATAGGCCTCGACGCTGCCGCTGCGGTACCAGCGCGCCAGCAGCCAGCGCACCCGCATCCGGTGCGTCGGGATGCTGTCGTAGACCACGGCCGTCTCGGCCCAGGCGATCCGGTGCCCGGCGAGCATCAGGGCCCGGAAGAAGAACGTGTCCTCGCCGCCCATCGTGTTGAAGCGCATGTCGAAGGACAGGCCCAGCGCCCGGATCACCCGCAGGTCCAGGAGCGCGTTGGCGGTGTAGCCGTCCTCCACGTAGCCGTCGCGGACCGGCAGGCGCTTGGCGAAGAAGCCCCCGGCGGCCGCCCAGGCGGGCGGAACCCGGTCGAAGAACGGCACGACCGGCCCGACGCAGGCCGCGACGCCCGCGGCGAGGGCGGTCTCGAGCAGGTTGTGGAGCCAGTCGCGGTCGGGAAACTCGTCGTCGTCGATCAGAGCGACCCAGTCCGCGCCGGCCGCGGAGGCCTCAGCGAGGCTGCGGTTGCGGACCGCGGCGAGGCCGCGGGTCTCCTCCCGGGCGTAGGTGACGGGGAAGCGGCCGGTCGCCCGGTAGGCCTCCACCACCGGGACGGCGGCGCGGCTGCGCCCGTTGTCGATGATCAGGATGCGCAGGGCGGTCTCTGCGAGGCTGCCGAGCCGCTGCTGGTCCAGGGCCTTGAGCAGGCGCGCCAGCCCCACGGGCCGCTCGCAGGTGCAGATGCAGATGCACAGGCGCATCGTCTTACCTCTGTCCGATCGGGTGGGCGTGCGGCCGCGGCCGCAGGCGCTTGCCCGCCGCCGCCAGCAGCGTCGCGGCCAGGAACCGCCAGATCCGGGGATGCCGGAGCGCCAGGGTCGCGCCCGCGCGCCAGCGGCCGGCCTGGGCCGCCTCGATGACCTGGGCGATCAGCCGCGTCACCGCGAGGCCGTCGCGGTAGGCGCGGCTGCCGTGGCGGATCTCGGCGGAGCGCGACCGCGCCTCGGCGAGGCGGCCGTGCTCGGCCCGGGCCGCGAAGGCCGCGTCGAGGCGCGCGATGTCGGCCTGGCGCAGCCGGTGCGACAGGGAGGTGGGCCCGCGCCGGTAGCCGTAGCCCGCGTAGGTGGTGACCACGAACCGCGCCCCCGCCGCGAGGGCTTCCAGGCACAGCAGGAAATCTTCCCCGATCCGGACGCCCTCGTCGTACCGGATGCCGTGCCGGCGCAGAATCTCGGCGCGCATCATGGGCTTGAGGTAGCCGAGCTTGGTCACCCGGCTGAGCAGCTGGTTGCTGGCGATGTACTTGGCGAGGTCGATCTCGAACAGGTACGGCTCCCGGCCCCCCTCCAGCATGCCCGGCCCCTGCGGGTCGAACATGTCGGTGAACGGGATCGGGTTGTCGGCGACGATGTCGGCATCCGCCGCGAGCGCGAGATCGAGCAGGGTTCGGGTGCGGTCGGGCAGGATCAGGTCGTCGGCGTCGAGGATCGCGATCCACCGGCCCCGGGCGGCGTTCAGCGCCGCGTTCCGGGCGCTCGACGGGCCCCGGGGCGTGCCCGGTCCGGCATCGGCGAGAGGAATGACGCGAACCCGCGGATCGGCTTCCGCCAGGCGCGCCAGCACGGAGGCGGTCCCGTCCCGCGAGCCGTCATCGACCGCCACCACCTCCACGGCGACGCCGGTCTGGGCGAGGGCGGAACGGATGGCCGTCTCGATCCAGGGCGCCGCGTCGTGCGCGGCCATGATGAAGGAGACGTCCACGAAGGTGCCCCGAGCATCGGACAAGAGTTGATCCGCCATCGCGCTTCCTGGGCCGCCGGGCGCGGCCTCCGAGACCGCCCCCGACTTTGGCCGGAAGCGATCGGCGCGCACGACGCTCAAAGGGCGTAGGGCGGCCGCCATCCCCTCCCATTGCGGGGGATGGCCCCGACGGCCGGAACAGGTCAGTGCGTGTCGGGGGCTGTGTCGCCCGCGGGGCGGGAATTCCGGACGCTGAGGCCCTTCGCCAAAATCGTCCGGACGTGGGCGCGCAATTTTTGTTTTCTCTCCGCCGAGGCAGGAGAATCTTTTTTGAGGCTCGAATCGCCGGAGGCTGCCATGTCGAACGCCCCTGAGGCCCGTCACCGCGCGCCGCCATCGCCGAAGCGGCCGCAAGGGTGATCGGCGATACCTATAATGGATTATTTGGCTGGAATCTCGACATTATTGCAACGCAACCAACGAAAACAGTTTTGATGTTTGTTAAGGTTTATGTCTCCTACTGAGCATTGTCGGACGTGGGCGAACTACGTAGGTAGTATCCGAGGGCCCTCCCGAGGGCGGAAATCAGGGAGGAGATGAGTGCCCAGTCGCTTCTATTTCGACATCGAGAACGGCGAGGAGACGATCCGCGACGCGCAGGGCGTGGAAGCCGCGGACTTGGCCGAGGCGCTCGCGGAGGCCCGCAGCGTGATCGACGAAATGGCGGGTGAACTGGAGGTCGCGGGACCGGCCGGCGCGTGGACGCTCGTCGTGCGCGACGCCACCGGCGCGGAGGTCGGCCGGGTGCCGATCAAGGGCTGAGCCGGGGACGCGCGAGCGGATTACGGGCCGACCAGCGCGGAGGCGCCGACCCGCCGGCGCGGGGCCCGCAGCAGCCGGCGTGCGGGCCGCTCCAGGAGCCGCCACGACAGTTCGGCCAGCAGCAGCGTCAGCATCAGGTCGAGCGCCATGGAGACCGAGCGCGGTCCGGCGACGTCGAGGCCGACGAGGGCCAGCACCCGCTCCGCGTGGAGCGGCACGTGGAACAGGTAGGCGGCGTAGCTGATCACGCCGATCCGGCGCAGCCACGGGATCTCCAGGAGGGCGACCGCGCGGCCCTCTCGCGCCTCGACCACCTGCAGCAGCAGCAGCGCCGCCAGGACGCCGCTGAGGCGGCCGAGAACGAGCCACCAGCCGGTCGGCGCGATCAGGAGCGGCAGGGCCACGAACAGGGCCAGCACGCCGGCCAGGGCGGCGTCGCGGGCGAGCCAGGCCGGGAGCGGCCGGGTGCGCAGGCCGGCGAGGCCGCCCAGCGCGATCAGTCCGACATTGGCCAGGGTGTCGACGTCGAAGCACCGCGGCGCAGCGCCCGCCCGCCACAGGGCACCGTGCGCCAGGACGCTGATCCCGACCAGGAGCCAGCACAGCGTGCCGAGGTGGCGCCGCGGCAGGAACAGGGCCGCCGGCGCGAACAGCAGGTAGAATTGCTGCTCGACCGCGAGGCTCCAGAGATGGCCGAGCTCGGTGCCCCAGCCGTTCAGCTCGATGTAGATGTTGGTGACGTAGAACCACGTCGCGAGCTTGAACGCGTCGTTGCCGAGACTGGCCGGGTCGCCGGTCCGGACCGTGTAGAGCACGAACAGGAAGACGTAGTAGACCGGCACGATCCGGGCGACGCGATTCCGGTAGAACAGCCCGAGGCTGCCGAGCGGGGTCGACGCGCCCGCCTCCACGGCCGTGCGGGCCGCGGCGAGGATCCGGACGATCAGGAAGCCGCTCAGGACGAAGAACAGCCACACGCCGGCCGTGCCGAGGGCCTCGGTCCTCGGGCTCGGCGCCTTGTGGCTGACGAAGACCATCAGGAACGCCAGGGCCCGCAGGCCGTCGAACCCGTTGATGCGGCGCTCTGAAGGGGCCACGGCGCGTCCTGTCCGGTGATCGACCGCGCCGCGCCGGGGCAGAACGCGCCCGCGCGGCCGGGTCCGGCCGGGAGGGCCGGGCAGCCCGGTTTAGACCGGCCCCCGCGCGGGGGCCCTTACCTCGATCGGCGGACGGGACCTCCCCGAAAGCGGTCCCGCCGCCCGGTAGGGCCGTCAGCGGCGGCGGATGAGCAGGACGACGAGGCCGACGGCGACGGCCGCCCCGGCCTGGGCGGCCAGCAGCGCGAGCAGGAACCCCTTCGGTAGAACAACCGCGAAACCGATCGCTCCTCCAATCAGTGCAGCGAACACCAGCACGACCAGCAACGCCTTACCTCCATTGATGGATCGGCGGCCGTCTTGTTGCCGAACCGGTCGTGGGCCCAGTGTTGTCGCAAGGGTTCCGCCTGCGATCGACGCCCCTTCGGACCGGCCGAGCGCCGCCGAAGCCGGCTGCGGCGAGGCTGGCCGAACCGGCCGGCTGCGCACGTCGCTCCGCAAGTTCCGATCCCGTCTCACCCCGAGTCAAGGAGCCGACATGTTGCGCCCGGCTGGGACCCCGACGCCGATCGAGTCGTCGACGCCGCAGGATATGGTCGAGACGCTGAACGAGGCGTTGGTCAAGACATTGCCGGCCCCGCGGCAGGCCGGCCCCGGCCTCCGGGCGAGCTGGGCGATGAAGCGCGTCCTCGACGCGACGATCGCGCTGACGGCGCTCTTCCTGCTTCTGCCCCTGCTGCTGTTCATCGCCCTGCTGATCTGGGGCAGCGACGGCCGGTCGCCGATCTTCCGACACAAGCGCCTCGGCCGGCACGGGCGCCCCTTCGGATGCCTGAAGTTCCGGTCCATGGTCGCGGACGGCGACGCGGTGCTGGCGCGGCATTTCGCCGAGAATCCCGATGCTCGGGCGGAGTGGGAGGCGTCCTTCAAGCTCACCCACGATCCCCGCGTCACGGCGCTGGGCCATGTCCTGCGCAAGACGTCCCTCGACGAGCTGCCGCAGCTCTGGAACGTGCTGCGCGGCGAGATGAGCCTCGTGGGGCCGCGGCCGATCGTCCAGGCCGAGGTCGTGCGCTACGGCGCCGACTTCACCGCCTGCTTCTCCGTTCCGCCGGGCCTGACCGGCCTCTGGCAGGTCTCCGGGCGCAGCGACACGGGCTACGCCGAGCGCGTCGCCCTCGATTGCGCCTATGCCAGCCAGTGGAGCCTCCGCCGCGACCTCGCCATCCTGCTCAAGACGGTTCCGGCCGTGCTGAGCCAGCGCGGCAGCCGCTAGGGCCATGACCGGGCGGCCGCGCCGCGCCCGCCGCGCCCGCCGCGGAGCGCGCCGATGAAGGGCATGATGCTCAACGCCCTGCTGGGCGTGATGCTGGGCCGCTTCGGCTCCGTCTGGCGGCTGCTGGTCTTCGTCCCGATCGTCGCGGCCGAGGTCGGCTACGGCCTCCTCGTCTACAACCTGAGCGCCGGCGCGTGCCTGCGGCGCGGGACGGCGCTGCTGGTCTGCGGGCAACTGGCCTTCCTGCTCGGCGCCCTGCTGCGGCCCATCGCCAACGAGCGGTGAGCCGTCCGGGCCCGGTGCGGCCCGGCGCGGCGAACCGGACACGTCAGGCCGGATCCTCCTCGGCGGCCGGCGCCTGAAGGCAGAGCCGCCAGAACTCCACGAAGCCGGCGGCGTACGCGGCGATGACGAGGCTCGACCAATGCATCGCGTGGCTCCGGGCGCGTTCGAGGGCCCAGCCTGCCGCGGAGACGTTAAGATTTAGTCCGGCCCGGTGTCGGTTCCGGTGTCCGGAGCCCGGTTCCGGTGTCCGGAGTCCGGTGCGGTGTCATGTGTGGTCCGATGCCCGGGGCGGTCGCCGGTGCGGCGTCCGCCCGACGGTGCGGCTAGCGGCAGACGATCGATTCCTTGAAGCCGCACGGATCGCCCATCCGGGTGAACGCGACCCGCTCGAACAGCGCGGTGACCGGCTGTCCCGAATACTCCGTCGGTCCGAGCCACGACGCGAAGTCCGGGCCCTGTCCCGACCAGACGCTGAGCATGATCTTGCTCGGATGGGAGGGAAGCGGCCGGTCGGGCGTGCCGACGACCTCGCGCAGCAGGCGTCCGTTGACGTACCAGCGCAGGCGGTCGGGCAGCCACTCGAAGGCGTAGTCCGCGGTGGTGGTCGCGGCGTCGAAGCCGAGGGCGTCGAGGCTGACGTGCTCGCCGACGCCGCCGACGAAGTAGTTGAGCTGGACCTTGCTCGTGTCCTTGCCGAGCCACTCGAAATCGATCTCGTCGTTCGTCCGCCGGTCGCCGTTGTCGGGGCCGTTATAGGTGAAGAACGCCGAGACCATGCCGGACCCGGTGCCCGCCCGCATCCGGACCTCGTAGGTGCCGTAGCCGTAGCGCTCGCGGGTCTGGATCTCGGCGCAGCTGAAGGGGCGCTCCTTGTAGGTGATGTCCGTCAGGGACAGCGAGAGTTCGCCGGGCGTCGCGATCCGGGCGCGGTGCTTCGACCACGTGCAGCCCTGCCAGTCGCCGTTGACCCAGCCGTCCGAGACGTACCAGCGGCGTTCGTTCAGGGTGCTGAACAGCTCCACGAAGGATGCGCCGCCCTGGGCAGCCTGGGCCGCGGCGGGAGAGGCGGGAGAGGCGGCCTGGGCCGCGGCCGGCGGCGCGGCGGTCTCGCCCGCGCTCGCGGGATAGGCCTGCAGGAGAAGCGTCGCCGCCACGCAGAGGCGGCGGCCCGGGCCGGACCAGATCGTCATGCGCACGTCCTCAAACCAGTCGCCGCAGGATCGCGGCGGCGCGCATCGTAGCGGCGGGGGCGGCTCCGGCCGGGGATCATTCGGACGATCCGGCCCGGGGCCGGCCCACTCCTTTCGGACGATCTCGCGCGCCGCGCCGGGATCGCCCTACCGTGCCGGCGGACCGGCCGCGGTGCGGACCGGCCGGAGAGTCGCGGAGTCGTCCGGTGCGCAGCTTAGAGGCCTCGTCCCCCGTCCCGGAGGTCTGCGTCATCATCGCGGCCCGGGACGCCGCGGACACGATCGCGACCGCCGTCGCCTCGGCGCTCCGGCAGCCGGAGGTCGCCGAGGTCATCGTCGTGGACGACGCCTCCGCGGACCCGACCGGCGCGGCCGCCGCGGCGGCCGACGACGGTACCGGCCGCCTGCGGATTATCCGGCTCACCGAGAATGTCGGACCCGCCGAGGCCCGGAACCGCGCCATCGCGGCCGCCCGCGCCCCGCTGCTCTGCATCCTCGACGCCGACGACTACTTCCTCGAGGGCCGGCTCGGCCGGCTCCTCTCCGCGCCCCGGACCTGGGATCTGATCGCCGACGACATCGTCATGGTCCGCGGCCGCGAGGCGGCCTCCGCCGCCGGCCTCGTCACCGGACCGGGGCGGCCGCAGCGGCTCACCCTCGCGGCCTTCGTGACCGGCAACATCCCCCGTCCCGGCGCGAGCCGGCGCGAGCTCGGCTTCCTGAAGCCGATCATGCGGCGGGGTTTCCTGGACCGGCAGGGGCTGCGCTACGACGCGCGCCTGCGGCTCGGGGAGGATTACGCCCTCTACGTCGAGGCGCTGGCGGCCGGGGCGGTGTTCGCCGTGACCGCGCCCTGCGGCTACGTCGCGGTCGAGCGGTCGAACTCGCTGAGCGCGCAGCACCGGACGGACGACCTCGGGGCGATGCTGGCCTTCGACGACGCCATGCTGGGCCGGCCGGGTCTCGCCCCGGAGGCGCGGGTGGCCCTCCGGGCCCACCGCGCCGCCACGGCGCGGCGCTGGCAGCACCGGCGCGTCCTCGACCGGCGGCGCGCCCAGGGCTACGCGGCGGCCCTGCGGGAGCTGCTCGGCACGCCCCTGGCGTGGCGCCACATCCTGTCGGTGACCCTGGCGGACAAGCTCGCGCGCCTCGTGCCCGCGTCCGTGCCGGAGCGGGAGACCGGTCCGCGCCTGCTCCTCGGACCGGAGCGCCGCCTCGAGCCGGCGCGCTGAGCCGGCGCCGGGCCGGGCCGACAGCGGCGCGTCAGCGCTCCTCCCTGCGCGCCCGCACGGCCGCCACGTCGGACCGGACCTCGTCCAGCGCGCTGCGGACCCGCTCCAGGGCCGTCGAGACCGTCGCGTCCAGGTCCGGATCGACGGCGTCCGGCGCCGTGCCGTGACGGAAGCCGTCCAGCAGGTAGGGCATCATCTTGCCGTGGAGCGCCGTGTAGGCACCGGGACTGGACAACTCGTAGACGACCGCGAGAGCGTGATAGGCTCGGACGAGAACCTCGAGCGCGACATCCGCGCTGCGCGCCCCCCGATCGCAATCATCGTTGCCCATCATCGTGCTTGATAATTTATTGCTGCCCCGTCCGCCGGGTAACATGCCCACTTAAGACTGTCGACGTCGGGAGCCATTGCAATCTTCGATCCCCTATGGCGCGGGGCCGTTTATCCGCGCGCCATGGCTCGACTGCAACAGTCGCTGAATAGCGGGGGGCAATTCAAGGTCTCGTCTAGCCACGGAGCTGCCGCGTCGGCCGGATCATTGTGGCGATCTTGGTCTCGACCTCGACCAAAACGCTGTTCACAAGGTGAAGGGCGCCGTCAACTGTACCGGTTGTCAGGCTCTCGTCGCGGCTCGTCTCCTGGATGATGCGGAAATTGTCCTCGACGAACGCGCGGATCTTCTGCTGGACGTCGACGAACTCTCCCGGATGGGCCGTCTCGTAGAGGAGCGCCAGGGCCAGGTAGGCGCGCCCCACCATGTCCAGCGCCAGGGTCGTGCTGACCTCAGAATGTCCGGCGTCCGGGGGCGACACGACGACTGAATTTCCTGTCGGATGTTAGTTATTTACACTATCACGGACTTTATTCGGCGCCAACCGCGCCGATGATCGGTGATGTGGATTCTGCATTGATTCCCGTCGACCGTGGGCCGGTCCTCGGCGGGGCGGTCGGTGCCCGGTCGGAGCGCCGACACGACGCGCGCGGGCGCCGCGCCTGCCAGCAATCCTCGCCACAGTGATCAACGGACCGCCGGCAGGCCGGTCCGGGTAAGCCGGGCTCGGGTTGGTGAGACGCATCCCGTCGCGTGCGGCGCGGGCTCCGTGACCGTCCCGGGCCGATCGCGCGCGGCGTTAACGGCCGGCGGTGGCCCGGCGCTCGGCGCGGTCTTGGCCCGGCGCCAGATCCTGCGCGATCCGCAGCTTGAGCGCGAGGATCCGGTTGTGTCGCGCCATCGCGAGGAGCGACTCGGCGGTCCCGACATCGCCGCGCATCCGCAGCGCGTGGGCGGCCAGCGCCATCTGGGCAGCCATCGCGTCCGCCTGGCGGGCGGCGTGCGGGACGTTCTGGGAGAGGGGCATTCCGGATGGCCACGGTTCGAGGGCTCAGCCGATCCTCCGGACGATCCGTTAACGATATCTTAATGGCCGCACCCCCGCGCCGTCCGAGCGGCGCGGGCCGTCACTTCCGGATGGGCAGGCGGCCGACCAGCCAGCCCTCCTCGTTGCGCACGAGGAGGGTCCAGGGCGGCTCCCGGCCGTTTCCCGTAATCTCGTCGGCCATCTCGGCGATCACGCTACGCGCCTCGATCAGGGCTTCCTCGAGGCCAGCGGCCTCGACCCCCACGTGGTCGTGGATCGTCTCCTCGGCATTTGCGATCTCGAAGTAGAAACGCGCCGCCAACAGGGTTCTCCTCCGCCGGAACTCTTCGGGGAGTTCAGTTCTATAGACCGGTGTTAGCATCTTAGCCGTTCGCGCTCCCGGACAAAGCGGTCGGGAAAAAGCAGCCTGTCTTTGACAATTCGGGTGATGCGCCGGGAAAATGTTCGCGCGATCGTCGACCGGCGCCGCCGGATCAGCCGAATGGCGTAGCCGCCCGGCCGCCGCCATGGCCAGATGGCGATGTAAGGCGCGGTTCGGGGCGGCCCGGCTGCCGGTTCGGGACGGGCCGCGGCGGGGTCGGGCCGGTCGGGCCGAATCGTCGCCGCTACGCCCGATCGGCAGAGCCGCGTACGCCTAAGATATGATGTTGGTGGCCCTGTCGGGCCGCCGTAGACCCGAGCGTCGGTGCGATCGCGGCGAGGATTCCATGAACATCACGATGGTCGGGTCGGGCTATGTCGGTCTGGTCTCTGGCGCGTGCTTTGCGGATTTCGGCCACACGGTCGTGTGCGTCGACAGCAATCGCGGCCGGATCGACGCGCTGAATGCCGGCCGGATGCCGATCTACGAGCCGGGCCTCGAGGCCCTGGTCGCCGAGAACGTCCGCCAGGACCGCCTGTCCTTCATCACCGACCTGGAGACGGCGGTCGGTCAGGCTGACGCGGTCTTCATCGCGGTGGGCACGCCCTCCCGCCGCGGCGACGGCTTCGCCGACCTGAGCTACGTCTACGCGGCCGCCCGCAGCATCGCGCGCGCGCTGCGCGGCTTCACGGTGGTGGTGACCAAGTCGACCGTGCCGGTGGGCACCGGCGACGAGGTCGAGCGCATCATCCGCGAGACCAACCCCGAGGCGCAGTTCGCGGTCGTCTCGAACCCCGAGTTCCTGCGCGAGGGCGCGGCCATCGCCGACTTCAAGCGCCCCGACCGCATCGTCGTCGGCACCGACGAGCCGCGGGCCGTGGCGGTCATGGAGCAGATCTACCGCCCGCTCTACCTCAACGCCGCGCCGATCGTCGCGATGAGCCGCCGGACGGCCGAGCTGACCAAGTACGCGGCGAACGCGTTCCTCGCGGCGAAGATCACGTTCATCAACGAGGTGGCGGATCTGTGCGAGGCGGTGGGCGCGGACGTGCAGGCGGTGGCGCGCGGCATCGGCCTGGACAACCGGATTGGGTCGAAGTTCCTGCATGCCGGGCCGGGCTACGGCGGCTCGTGCTTCCCCAAGGACACGCTGGCCCTAGTCAAGACCGCGCAGGATGCGGGCACCCCGCTGCGGCTGGTCGAGACGGTGGTGGCGGTCAACGACCAGCGCAAGCGCGCGATGGCGCGCAAGGTGATCAAGGCCTGCGGCGGGTCGGTGCGCGGCCGGACGGTGGCGCTGCTGGGCCTGACCTTCAAGCCGAACACCGACGACATGCGCGACGCGCCCGCGCTGGCGATCGTGGCGGGTCTGCAGGACGCCGGCGCCGTAATCCGCGCCTACGATCCCGAGGGCATGGAGCAGGCGCGCCCGCTCCTGCCCGGCGTCGCCTTCGCGGAGGATGCCTACCACTGTGCCGAGGGCGCCGACGCGCTGGTCCTCGTCACCGAGTGGGACGCGTTCCGGGCCCTCGACCTCGACCGGCTGCGGGCGGCGATGCAGCGACCGGTCCTCGTGGATCTCCGCAACGTCTACCGGGCCGCCGACGTCCGGGCGCACGGCTTCGCCTACAGCAGCGTGGGCCGCCCTGACGAACCCGGTGACCAGCCCGGCGACGAGTCCGAGATCCCGCCGGCTCTGCCCCCCGCCGACGCCGTCGCCGGGACCGCGTGAGGCGGGGCCGGGCCCGCGGAACGCGGGCCCGTCGTCGCCCGGCGCCGGTGAGGGCGGCGGACGGGAGCCCCGCCGATCCGCTGGACGATCACCCGTACGAGCGACCCGGCGCGCGGCCGCTCCGGCCGCGGTGACCGCGCCGGCGCGCGGGGCGAGAGGACGGGGAGGCCGATCCGCGGCGTCGGGACCGGGCCGGTGGCGCCGCGCCGATCCGCCGACCGCTTGGCGGGACGGTCGGACGCGAAACGGGTCCCCTCGCGGGCCGCCCGGGCAGGCGATCCACGAGGAGACCCCGAAGCTCCGTCCGGCCGCGCCGGACCGAATTTCTGCCAGGGCGGCCCCGCCGCGGCGGGGCCGGCGCCCGAGCGATCAGGCCGCCGGAGCCTTCACGCTCGCCAGGCTGGAATCTTCCCGGAGGAAGTACTTGTTGGTCAGGTAGGCGACCTCGGTCCGGTTCTTGGCCTTGAGCTTCTTCATGATGTTGCGGACGTGAACCTTCACGGTGCTCTCGCACATGTTGAGTTCGTACGCGATGATCTTGTTCGGCGTCCCCTTCCGGAGCGCCCGCGCCACGCAGAGCTGCCGCGGCGAGAAGATGTCGTCGTCCCCGGCCTCGACCGGCTCGTCCACCTTGATGTTGGCCAGCAGGGGGAGGAGGCATTCGGCCGGGATGTAGACGCCGCCGGCCTGCACGAGCTGGAGCGCCTGCAGGGCGATGTCCACGGAGGTCGTCGTCGGGATGTAGCCTTTGACGCCGAGCTTGATGATCCGCACGATCTGGTCGAGGTTCTCGCCGTCCGAGATGACGGCCACCGGCGGAGCGCCGGCCTCGCCCTGCAGGAACGCCAGTTCCCGCGTGATCTCGGTCCATTCGGTCTCGGTCAGGTTGCCGTCGGGCCGGCAGAGCACGACCACGCTCGCGGCGACGAACGGCGTCTGCCGCTTCCACGATTCGATGTCCGCGAAGACTTCGAACGACGTCTGCCGGTCGGCCTCGCTGAGCGAGGCGGCGAGGCATCGGCCGACGAGCTGGCGTCGATCGATGATGACGATGCGGCTGGCGCGGCCCCGGGACTGGTCCCGTTGCTCGACGACGACCGGGTTGTCACCGGCATGTGCACCCGAAAAGCCGCGGCGGCTTTCGGCCGTGTCCCGCTCAACGAGGGTGAGCGCGTCTCGAGTACCAAGACTGGCCATAGAAAATTACCTCCTTTCGAAGGAAGCCGAATGTCAGCGATGACGGGATACCCAATGCGCTCGCCGACGGCGTGACACTGAGATACGCGGTGGCGCCGGTCGCCTTGGGGCGATTGCCGATGACCACGGATACAATGCTAGCTTTCGTAAAATCGTCTGTAAATACCCTATTTGAATCTTAACCCTTAAATTGCAGGGCTAAATACAATCATCGCGCACTACGTACGTACATAGTGATTTGTTTGATTGCGCACGACGGTGCTGGTGGAGAGATGCATTCGCAAGATCATTCGCCGTCTGTGGTGGTCCGATTCAAGATCTTTTCGAATGTAGTCGCTCAGATGTCGGTTTTAAGAATATCGAAACTTTGTCTTATTCGGAACTACTTGTTGCGTGGTCGTATCGGTGGGACTTCGAGGGCAATTCAATGATCTCGGTGCGATGTAGGTATTCGTGACGGGAGTATTCGAGGGATGAGGGCCCGCTGTACCTGACTGAGGCTAAAAGGCAACATGCGTACTCGGTTGTTTACCCTGTTGGGGTCCGAGTACTGATTTCATCGGTGCGGCGCTGTACCAAACGGCACGCTCCGCGGGAGGAGAGGCCGCCCCGCGCGCCGTCCGACGCGACGGGCGAATCACTGGCGGATCCCTGCCGGGATCCGGAATCGCCGCGGCGGCGATCGAGAGCGCTCTCCGCCGAAGTGGATACCGGTTCGGCGTGAGAGAGCGCGTCGAGACAAAGGACTAGAGCCGTGGGGGGGGGGGGGGGGGGGGGGGGGGGGGGGGGGGGGGGCCCCCGCCCCCCCCGGGGCGGCCCCGGCCCCGCCGCGCCCCGCCCCGGGCCCCGCGGGGCCGGGGGCCCGGGGCGGCGCGGCCGGGCCGCCGCC
>NZ_JBEPKM010000026.1:0-84231 GCF_040544715.1 Methylobacterium sp. 1030
CTGCCGGACGCCTACCAGGACCACGACAGCCCGGAGAAGATGTACGCCGAGGCGGGCCTCGACGCCACGACCATCGTCAGGACCGCCCTCGACACCCTGCCGGCGGAGACCGGCAAGGCCGAGCCGGCGAGCAACGTGGTGAGCGTGCGCCGCCGCCCCCGCTGACGCCACGGAGAGCGCGGTCTCCCGCGCTCATTCCGTTCGCTGTCGATGTGTTCGGACCTCCGCCCGTGATGACGGCGAGGGCATCTCAACCACAGCCTTGAGACGGAAACGGAATCCCACCTCATCCTGATGGGCGGAGCGCAGCGTAGCCCTCGAAGGAGCCCTCCAGCGGTCTCACGATCCCTGGAGGGCTCCTTCGAGGCCCGCTGACGCGGGCACCCCTCAGGATGAGGGCGTGGAAGGGAGGCTCGGGGTGATTGCCCTACCCCAGCGCCTGCTCCACCGCCTTGCCGCAGGTCTGCGTGTCGGCATTCCCGCCGAGGTCGCGGGTGCGCAGCGTCCGCTCGGACAGCACCCGCTCGATCCCGCCGACGATCTCGGCCGCCGCCGCGTGCTCGCCGAGATGCTCCAGCATCATCGCCCCCGACCAGATCTGGCCGATCGGGTTGGCGATCCCCTGGCCGGCGATGTCCGGCGCCGAGCCGTGGACCGGCTCGAACACCGACGGGTGCACCCGTTCCGGGTTGATGTTGCCGGACGGCGCGATGCCGATCGTGCCCGTGCAGGCGGGCCCGAGATCCGACAGGATGTCGCCGAACAGGTTGGAGGCCACCACCACGTCGAACCGATCCGGGTTCAGGACGAAATGCGCGGTCAGGATGTCGATGTGGTACTGGTCCCACCGGACGTCCGGGTAGGCCTCGGCCACCGCCTTCACCCGCTCGTCCCAGTACGGCATGGTGATCGAGATGCCGTTCGACTTCGTGGCCGAGGTCAGGTGCTTCTTCGGGCGCTTCTGAGCCAGTTCGAACGCGAACCTGAGGATCCGGTCCGTCCCGTGCCGGGTCATGATCGTCTCCTGCAGGGCGAACTCCCGGTCGGTGCCGGCGAACATGCGGCCGCCCGCGTTCGAGTACTCGCCCTCGGTGTTCTCCCGGACCACCCAGAAGTCGATGTCGCCGGGCTTGCGGTCGGCGAGCGGGCACTTCACCCCCGGCATCAGCCGCACCGGGCGCAGGTTCGCGTACTGGTCGAATTCCCGCCGGAACAGGATCAACGAGCCCCAGAGCGAGATGTGGTCGGGCACGCGCTCGGGCATGCCGACGGCACCGAAATAGATCGCGTCGTGGGTCTCGATCCGCGCCTTCCAGTCCTCCGGCATCATCCGGCCGTGCTGCTCGTAATAGTCGCAGCTGGCGAAATCGAACCAGTCGAGCTGGAGGCCGAAGCCGTGCCGCTTGGCCGCCTGCTCCAGCACGCGCACGCCCTCGGGCACGACCTCCTTGCCGATGCCGTCGCCGGGGATCACCGCGATGCGGTAGCGACGCTGCTGGCTGTTTTCTGGGGCGGCCATGAATCCTCCACGCGTTCCGAAGTGCGGGCCTCCGCGGGGCCCGGGTCGTTGGCGTCAGGTGATTGGTCCGCGCCGGTGTCGGGTCAACACCCCGGCCTGACAATCAGTCGGTTTCGCCCGCCATCGCCCGGCGCTGGCGGTCGAGCGCCTCGCTGTAGCGCTTGAGGGTGTGGCTCTCGGTGAGCAGGCCCAGCACCTTCCGGCTCTCGGCGCTCTCGACGACCGCGAGCGCCTCGCTCTCGGTCCGGTCGAAGGCGGCCGCGGCGTCCTTGGCGTTCATGCCCGGCGTCAGGAAATCGTCCGCGTGCAGGAGCAGGTCGGCGAGGACCGGCTGCGCGTCGGCGCCGGAATCCCGGGCGGCCGCGTGCGTCTCGGGCACGTTCAGGATGCCGGCGTAGCGCCCCGCCCCGTCCACGGCGATCACCCGGGAGGGCGAGCCGAGGGGATGGGCGCGCAGGAAGGTGGGCAGCGGCGTGTCCAGGGCCACGGTGCCGGGATTGCGGCGCATCAGCCGGCCGACGGTGAGCGAGCGGATCCAGCCGACGTCGTGGGGGCTGCGGATGCTCTCGCCGCGCAGGTGGAAGCGCCACGTGGCGAAGGAGTAGCCGAAGGTCTTGCGCACGGTGAGGGAGGACGCAATCACCGCCGCCAGCACGACGCCGGTGATCGGCAGGCTGCCGGTGACCTCCAGGGCCAGGAACGTCATGGTGAGCGGGCCGCCGATGACCGCCACCGCCAGCGCGCTCATGCCGATCACCGCGTAGGCGAGCGGCGTCAGGCCGAAATCCGCCAGCGGCGGCACCAGCACGGGGGCGAGGGCGGCGAACAGCTTGCCGGCGATGGCCCCGAGGAACAGCGACGCGAAGAACAGGCCGCCGCGGAAGCCCGAGCCGATCGAGATCGCCGAGGCCGTGGCCTTAGCGGCGAACAGCCAGGCCAGGACCGCGATCCCGTGCCCCTGCCCCTCGGCGGCAAAGTGCATGTGCAGGGCGCCGTGGCCGCCCGAGAGCACCTGCGGCGTCGCGAGCAGCGCCAGCGCGCCGACGCACAGCCCCCCGAAGGCGGGCGCCGCCACCCGCGGCACGCCGGAGGCCTGGACGAGGCGCTCGACCAGCGTGACCCCGCGCATGATCAGGATCCCGAGGCCCGCGCAGAACAGCCCGAGGGCGAGGCTCGGCAGGATCTCGAGGCTGGTGACGTGCGAGGTCGTGACCGCCTGCATGTCGCCGAGATCGACGAGCGGCTGCGCCTCGATCAGGGCGCGCGAGATCAGGTTGCCGCACAGCGCCGCGACGACCACGGGCGTCAGCGTGGCGATCGAGTAGGTGCCGATGATCAACTCGAAGGCGTAGAACGCGCCGGCGAGCGGCGCCCCGAAGCCGGCCGCGATCGCCCCGGCCGCGCCGCAGCCGACCAGGGTGCGCAGGTCGCTGCGCCGCACTTCGAAGGCGATGCCCAGGCGCGAGGCGAGGCCTGAGGCGATCTGTGTGTAGCCGGCTTCCAGACCCACCGAGGCGCCGGACCCGTTCGAGATGACGTTCTGGAGCGCGAGGTAGAGGCTGTCGCGCAGGGACATGCGGCCGCCGTGCAGGGCGTTGGCCTCAATCGGGTCGATGGCCGGGCGCTTGCGCGGGCCGCGGACGTAGTTGGCGGCGACGATCAACAGGCCGAGGACGGCGCCCCCGAGGCACGGGCCCACGAGCAGGAGCGCCGGCGGCACGGCGTCGACGGCGCTGAGGCGCGCGCCCGCGGGCAGCTGGTAGAGATGCTCGCGCAGGGTCTGGGTGATCCAGGTCATGGCGGACACCGCCACGCCGGCGACGCAGCCCACCAGGGTCGCGAGGGCGACGAGGCCGCCCTCGCTCCGTCGGACGAGGCTGCGGAGCCGCCCGGGGGCCTGGACGAGCCCGATCCCGGTCCAGCGCCGACGGGGCCTCCGCGCCGGCCTGACGGGCCGCCGGGCCGGGACGTCGGCCGATCCGTCGCCGGGCGCCCTGCCCCCGCCGGCGGCGCCCGATGGCTGTCGCGCGCTCACGGTCCGCCCCCTCGCCTCCGGTCCGCCCGATCGGCGGGGCCGACGCGTCGGCCCCGCCGCCGCAGTTACAGCCGGGGCCGAGCCCGTTGCAAACGGGCGGTGCTGCGGGAGCGCGGCCGGCCCCGGCGCGGGGGGCTCGGACGGCGCTGTCCACGAAGTCCAAATCCCGTGCACGCATCGCCTTGAAAACTGCCGCGGCCCACGATACACCCCGCGCCAGTGCCGCCGTAGCTCAGTTGGTTAGAGCACCAGATTGTGGATCTGGGGGTCCCCCGTTCGAGCCGGGGCGGTGGTACCATCCATTCAGCTCGACAGCGCGAGGGGTTGGCGGATCGCCAGCCCCTTTTGCTTGTGCGCGGATGGCGCCGCGCCGGATCAGGGCCGCCCCGAACCCCCACCCGATCGGAGTCGACGGGACCGGTCCTCGCGCCGGAGCCGGCCTCTACACAGGCGGCAGCTCCAATGCTCACGCACGTTATAGAATCGCCAAATTTGGTCGCATAGCGTCCCGGCTGGGAGAAGACTATCTTCGTTAGCGTGAAGACTGCCATGAAGAGCACGACACAGCAGGATCAGCTCGAGATCGTGAGCGACCTCGCGGCCTCGCTCGCCGACCGGATGCTGATGGAGCGCCTGACACAAGGGAAGCTGCCCCTCGCGAACGCGAGTCGCCTCTGGACAGCCTCGCTGCTCCTGGAAGAGCACGCGCGGCCCATCCCGCGCATCGTGACGGACGTCCTCGAGCAGGTCCGGCACGTGGAGCCGGACGACGAGGATGCGGTCGACGGGGACGACGCCGACGGGATCGGTGCGGGGCCGGAACCGGACTTGGCCGCGGCGCGGCGTGCGGCCCGGCCGGCGCGCCGGCGCGGGCTCACCCGCTTGCTCCGACCGTTCCGGCAGGCGGCCGAAGGCTGACCCGCGTCGACGGCGCCGGACCATCTGGCGGATCCGGAGTTCCCCGCGCGCGCCCGGGACGCTAAGACCGTTCCCGAGCGTGGCGGCGGGCGCCGCCGCGCCAACGGGCTTCGGGACACGAGAGATGAGCATCCCTGAACGGCGCGTCCGCACCCTGTTCGACGAGGCGGCCATCGCCAAGCGCAACGACGAGCTCGCCCGCGAGATCCTCGCCGCGCGGCCCGAGAACCTCCTCGTCGTGGCGGTGCTCAAGGGCAGCTTCATGTTCGCGGCCGACCTGCTCCGGTCGCTGCACCGGGTGGGTCTCGCCCCGCAGGTCGAGTTCGTGCACCTGTCGAGCTACCGCACCGGGACGGTCTCCAGCGGACAGGTCGAGATCCTGCGCGACGTACAGAGCGAGGTGCGCGGGCGGGACGTGCTGCTCGTGGACGACATCCTGGAATCCGGCCGGACCGTCGTCTTCGCCAAGGACCTGCTGATGGCCCGCGGCGCCCGGCGCGTCCTCACCGCGGTGCTGCTGGAGAAGCCCGGCAAGCGCGCCGTGACGATCGACGCGGATTTCGTCGGCTTCACCTGCCCCGACGTGTTCGTCGTCGGCTACGGGATGGACGCCGCCCACGCCTTCCGCCAGTTGCCCTTCGTGGGCGTGGTCGATTACGGGGACGGCGCCCCGGATCTGTTCGACGCCTGACCGTGCCCGCGGCGCGGCATTTTCGCCGCGCGCCGCGACCCGCGGGACAATTCAGCCTGCGACGACTTGACAGACGGAGAATTCGTCTGCGTCTGTCGACATTTGAGCGTGCGCGGCGTCGCGACGCGGCGCGTGCGGATTTCGGGGACGGTTACGGGACCACATGGCGCGCATCCTCCTGGTGGATGACGAAGAGACCGTCCGGGGCTTCCTGAAGCGGGGGCTCGAGATCGACGGGCACGCGGTCGTCACGGCCAACGACGGCAGCGACGGGCTGGACCGCCTCAACGAGGCCGATGGCGGCTTCGATCTGATGCTCACCGACATCCGCATGCCGCTCATGGACGGCATCGCGCTGGCCCTCGCCGCCAAGCGCGACTTCCCCGACCTGACCATCCTGCTGATGACCGGCTTCGCCGATCAGCGCGAGCGCGCGCGCGGGCTCGACGCCATCGTCACCGACGTGCTGACCAAGCCCTTCTCCCTGGCAGATCTGCGCGCCACGGTGAGGCGGGCGCTCGCCGCCTGAGCCGGGCGAGACCGGTTCAGAAGAACTTAAACATTGCTCTTAGGTTGAGCTTCACGAAAGCGTGGCATCTTCGGTCCGACTGATCAGACCGAGCACGGAACGCCATGTATCGCCGGGACCGGGACATCGACGCGGCGGCGTACCAGGCGGACCGCTACGGCTGGGAGCCGGACGACAGGGACTGGGACGACGACCGCGACGCGCGGCGGCCGCGCAGAGGCGTCGTCGGCCGGCTTTTCTCGCCGACGAAGCTCGCCCTCCTCGCGGTGCCGGCCGGGCTGTTCCTGTACGGCAGCTTCGCGGATTGCAGCGCCCGCCCGGCGGCGGGCTGGCTCGGTCTTGTCGGGGCCGGGGCCTGCGCCCGTACCGAGATGCTCGGCAACGTCCTGTCGATCCAGGACAACCTCGCGCTCCTGAAGCGGCTCATCGACTGAGCGCCCGCTCAAGGCCCTTCCGCGCTCCGCCGATCCGCTCCGAACCGACCTCCGCGAGGCCGCCATGTCCACCCGCCCGCTCCTCCCGGCCTCGTCCGGCCGCGCCTCCGACGCCCTCGAGGAGGCCCAGTTCCGCGCTCGCATGGCGCGGGTCGGCCCGGACGGCGCGCACCGCACCCCGCGCCGGAACCGGGCGCCCGAGCGGCGGCGCGGCTTCCGGCTCGGCTGGAAGGGCTGGCTCGTCGTCGACTGCCTGGTCGTGCTGCTGGTCGTGGCAGGGGTGGTGGCGTGGCCGCCGGTCCAGTCCTGCCGCAACCAGGACCAGACGGTCGGGTTCTACGCCGGCGATTCCGTCGGCAAATGCATCCGGCGCGGCATCGCTGACCGCCTCGACACCGCCGACCAGCGCCTCAAGAGCCTGATCCGCCGCTCGGGCCATTGAGGGCCGGCCGCGCAGATCCTGGCGCGGCTCGGATTGAGCGGCGCTTGTACGCCGTTTCTGCGAACCGAGTATCTGTCTCGCGCGCCCCGCCACCTTCCGTTCTCAACGCCCCCCACGCGGTGGCGGCGGGTCTGAACCGGTACGCCTGTGCCGACCAACGAAACTATTGATAATATTTCACATCCAACGCTCGAAATGTTCCAGGGCGCCCATACATTGGTGCCGTATTACACCAATGGACGAGTGCTCATGCCCGGATATCGAAATCCGGGCCTAGCTTCCCTCTCGACGGCGACTACGTTGTCAAAACTGAGTTGAATCGAACGCCATATTCCTGGCTGCGCGAACGCATGGAGCGCAAGAGCCGGCACTTCAGAACGTTCGCCGACGACATGAAGCAATTCGCCGATTTCTCGGACGTCGCTGACCGCGACCTCGACGGCCGGACACCGCTCCTGCCGAACGGCTACTTCAGCTACGGCGACGCATTGGCCCTGACGACTGTCCTCGCCACACGCAGGCCAGCCCAGTATGTCGAGGTCGGAAGCGGCAACAGTACGAAATTCGCTCGCCGCGCAATCGGCAAGTACAAGCTCGACACCAAGATCGAGTGCATCAACCCAATCCGCGCTCAAGCGTCCGCGACATTGCGGATAAGTGGATTTCTAACGGCCTCCTCGATGTTGACCCGTCCTACTTTCAATCGCTGAAGGGTGGCGATGTGCTGATGCTGGATGGCAGCCATCTCCTGTTCCATGGCAGCGACACGACGCATTTCTTCCTGCGAATCTACCCGCTTCTCCGACCGAGCGTGATCGTGCATGTGCACGACATCCATCTGCCATATGAGTATCCTGAGATTGCGACAGGCTTTTTTTGGAACGAGCAATACATTCTCGCCATGATGTTTTACTATAAGCCTGCGTCCGACATTATCGCTCCGATCAAGTACAGGCATCGTGAGGGCATGTGCGACGAGGGTGCCGGCTTCTGGTTCGAGGTCTAGCGGGATCCGCACCGGAAATCGCCATCGCTTCTGACACATTGGCAACCGCTCGGCATACGCATGGCGGTGAACGGAATGACGGGCAGGGAATATGTGAGCGATACGGCATTTCGCGCGCATCCAACGGCGAACGGGCTTCGCGTTGATGCGATCATCGGAGGCCTTCTACGCTTCTATACGAACGAGCGGAGTACCGGACGATGCCTGGGCTGACCTAGCGGCCTGCCGGTCCGGGCGAGCCCTCCCTCGGAGGCCAGGCCACCCCGACCGGATCGGCGGCGGCCGCGCCGTGGCGCTGATCCACGGCAACAGCCCCTGTTGCTCGCGCGAGCGGCGCCCTCGACGAACTTCACCCTCGACAGGGATACGTTGGGTCGGACCAACCCTGCCCGCGCAGATAGGGATCGACCCGGTCGACGAGAGCTTCCCGACCTGTCGGACGCGGCACCGGGCTCAAGGGTCGAACTCGCGCGGGACCTGCGCGCCACGGTGCGGGCCTGGACAGAGGTCCCGACCTCCATCGGTCTCGGCCCGACCAAGCCCTGCTTAAGGGGTGCCGGTGCGCGGGGCGGGTCAGTCGGCACGACTGGAACACCAAGTTGTCGATTCGTACGCAGCGGGACACGACGCAGGTGAGCAATCTGCCGGTGACTGACGCGTGAGCGGTCGTATCACCGACCACGTGCCGCCGACTCCAGCTCAGGCGCGCATTGCCGATTGTTAGCCATAGGCCTCCGACCGAGCCAGCGCGTGCAGCGAGCGAGGCGCGCGCACGGCAGTGGATCCCGGCACGCTCTGCAATATCGAAGGCCGTCGACGAATCTGGGCATCAAGCCTTCTCGAAGCCCACACATGTTAGCCATTCGGATATGGTGATACGTTCAATAGCGTAATCTTCTTTATAATTTCAAAATTTCCCATTCAGAGGTACGATCCGGATTAAGATATTAATCCCGGCTTCCGGGAGGGACGGAAACGATGACTCTGAGTGAACGCCTCTTTCTGACGAAAGGGCGGCCATCCGGCTTCGATTATATGCGAATTGGTCTCGCCGCAATGATAGTTTTGTGGCACACTGTGATAGTTTCTTATGGCATAGAAGCTCAAAGATGGCTCATTTTGGGACCGTCGCGGCCAATATGGGCCATGATACTTCCCATGTTTTTCGCACTGAGCGGATTCCTCGTTTCCGGAAGTCTAGAACGCTCTCGAACGATCGTCGGGTTCTTGGGACTTCGACTAATTCGCATCTTCCCTGCGCTGGCAGTGGAATCGACAATAGCAATGATGATCATTGGAGCGCTGTTCACGTATTACCCGCTCCCAAAGTATTTTACGGATCCGGGCTTTTGGTCCTATACTTTGAACATGATAGGCGTCGTTCGGTATTATCTCCCCGGCGTCTTTACTGATAATCCAACTACGCAGGTGAACGCGCAATTATGGACACTTCCTTACGAATTGTATTGCTACATATTGATATCTGTATTTTATATAATCGGTTTCTACAGATCGGAAAAACTGATTTTGTTCGGCTGCCTGGTGATGCAAGTCTTAGTCATGATCGCCATTTATACGCGAACGCAGGTTGACGAAGGGACTGTTCGCGGCCCTGTGCTTGTCTTATCCTTTCTGTACGGCGCGTACCTCTATCGGGTCAGAGATCGAGTTCCATATAGCGCCCCGATTTTCTTCGCATGCGCCATTGCCATGGTTGGGTTTCTTTATCTTCCAATCTTCAATGCCCTCTCCGCACTTCCTGCCGCCTACGTGACTATCTATTTGGGGATGCGGAATCCGACACGGTCCGCAATTGTGTCAAGCGGAGATTATTCATATGGCATTTTCTTGTATGGATTTCCGATACAACAGGCAGTGTCTGCAGTTTTTCCGGATCTTCGGCAGTGGTGGATTAATTTTCTAATTTCGACCCCGATAATAATTTCGGTTGCCTATTTTTCATGGCATTGCATTGAGAAAAGAGCACTCTCCCTTCGGGGTCCGTTGATGAAATTCGAAAGCTGGTGCATGTCTTATTGCGGAAAACTATTTCATACATGTAAAAACAGTATCGCATACGACCTGAAGAGCAGATAGGTATCTCGTCAATTTAGATGTATGCTGCACACGGGAAGCAACAGGAATATCAAAAACTGAATTCAGTATCGACCGCACATTCTAGATATCTGGATCCTGTCCTCTCAGGACGATCCCTCCCAGCGAAGCCGCTACAAGTCGCGAGCGGTTTCGTCGTCGACCCCGCTACCCGGGTGCGATCAGGATGCACGTGCACGCCTTGCCAACAGGTCTCCGCCTGCGGCGATCGGTTGGGGAGGCGATCACCCATTCGATGATCTGGCAGGCGACCCTACCACTGACGCCGCTTCCCTGCGCGAAGCCGCTCAACCGCTCCATTACGCGTTCGACAGTCGCCGCTCGGGCGGCACCGGGATCTATCACGCTCACCCCTATATCGAGTGCCCCAGCAGGATCGCGGTCCGAACCATGTTGCGCTTTCGAGCCGGCTTGTGGGCGGCGCGCGCAACGGCCGCACGAGTGTTCTGTTGAATGGTCGCGTTGATGTCACGGCGCCGATCCTTCGGAAGCGGGTAGGTCCTGCCGGCGCGGTCGGCCAGCACCGCGACGACCACGGCGCGGATCGCCCGATCGGTAACCTCGCGGTCTCGCGCAGCTCGGCGAGTCGAGGGTTCCTTGGCCATTCACTCCCAAACCGTGGACTTTGCCATGAACTGTGCCGCCTCCCGCATCGCTCGGGCGCCGGCCTTCTTCGGCCCACTCCAAAGGGTCGCGCGCATGCACGATGAACGGAACGTGCCGAGATGTGTGCCTTGACGAAGCGCCCCCAAACGTAGTCAAAAGCGCCTCTGACGCACCGAAACCGCCAATTTTCTCAATGGTTTCAGAGCGCGAGCCGGTGTAGCACAGCGGTAGTGCAGCGGTTTTGTAAACCGAAGGTCGGGGGTTCGATCCCCTCCGCCGGCACCACGACATTCGATCGCCGAGGCCGGGCCTCGCGCCCGTGGGGCGTGACCGTCGTCCGGCACAGCGCGTCGGCTGAGGCCGCGCCACCGCGCCGATCCCGATGTCGCGACGGGCCGGTCTCGGGTGGGAGTTCCGGCCCGATTCCGTCGGCACCGCCGCCGCGACACATCCGGCGCCGGCCTGTCTCACCGCTCCCGGATCCGGTCGCGGACCGCTGCTTGACGCTGGGATGCCAGCATGCCCTCCTGGCCGAAAGACAGAAACTGCCGCGGAGGACGGTCTGCCATGGCGTCGATCCGGAGTTGCGTGCTCTCGGTCGCGATCGGCTTCGCCGCGCTCGCCGGGCCGGCCGTTGCCGAGCCGATCCGCGTCAAGGTCGGCGTCCTCAACGACATGTCGGGCGTCTACGCCGATACCGGCGGCAAGGGCTCCGTCGTCGCCGCGCAGATGGCGGTCGAGGATTTCGCCAAGACCGAGCCGGGCGTGCAGGTCGAGATCGTCTCGGCCGACCACCAGAACAAACCCGATATCGGCGCCGCCGTCGCCCGCCAGTGGTACGACCGCGACGGCGTGGACGCGATCCTCGACGTGCCGACCTCCTCGGTTGCGCTGGCGGTGAGTCAGGTCACCCGCGAGAAGAACAAGGTCTTCATCGACTCGGGGGCCGGCACCACGGAGCTGACCGGCAAGCAGTGCTCGCCGAACACGATCCAGTGGACCTACGACACCTACGCCCTGGCGCACGGCACGGCCGGCGCCATGCTCAAGCGCGGCGGCGACACGTGGTACTTCCTCACCGCCGACTACGCCTTCGGGCTCTCCCTTCAGAACGAGGCGAAGGCCGTGATCGATACGGGCGGCGGGCGGGTACTGGGCGCCGCGCGGGTCCCGTTCCCCGCCACGGACTTCTCCTCGTTCCTGCTGCAGGCGCAGGCCTCGGGCGCGAAGGTGGTGGGTCTGGCCAACGCGGGCGGCGACACGGTCAACGCGGTCAAGCAGGCGCACGAGTTCGGGCTGACCGACGGCGGCCAGAAGCTCGCCGCCCTGCTGATCTACGCCGTCGACGTCCACGCGATCGGCCTGCAGACCGCGCAGGGCCTCGTGCTGACCGAGTCGTTCTACTGGGATCTCAACCCGGAGACCCGGGCCTTCTCGGAGCGCTTCTACCCGCGCAACGGCAACAGCATGCCGACGATGAACCACGCGGGCGTCTATGCCGGGCTCCTGCACTACCTGAAGGCCGTGGCGGCGACGAAGTCGACGGACCCGCAGAAGACCATGGCCTGGATGAAGGCCAACCCGACCGACGACCCGCTGTTCGGCAAGGGTGTGGTCCGGGCGGACGGGCGCAAGATCCACCCGATGTACCTGTTCGAGGTGAAGGCGCCGTCCGAGTCGAAGGGCCCGTGGGACCTCTACAAGGTGCTGGAGACGATCCCCGCCGAGCAGGCCTTCCGCCCCCTCGCCGAGGGCGGCTGCCCGCTCGTCGCCAAGCCGTAGGGAGGGAGCCGAACGCCATGATGCGCGCGCTCGAAGGGCAGGCCGCCTGGGTGACGGGGGCCGGATCCGGGATCGGGCAGGCGGCCGCCGTGGCGCTGGCGCGGGCCGGCATGCGGGTCGCGCTCACCGGACGGGGTCAGGAGGCCCTCGCGCGCACCGCGGAGATGGTCCGCGCGGCGGGCGGCGAGGCGCTGGTCGCCCCGGCCGACATGGGCGTGGCCGACGACGTGCAGCGCGCCTGGGAGGCGGTTCACGCCGCGTGGCGGCGCTGCGACCTGCTGGTGAACTCGGCGGGCCTCAACGTGCCGCGGCGCGGCTGGAGCGAGATCACGCCGGCCGGCATCGACGCCGTGGTCGGCGTCAATCTCAACGGCCCCTTCTACGCGGCGCGGGCGGTGCTGCCGACCATGCGGGCGCAGCGGAGCGGCCTGATCATCCACGTCTCCTCCTGGGCCGGCCGCTACGTCTCCAAGCTGACGGGACCGGCCTATTCCGCCGCCAAGCACGGGCTCGTGGCGCTCTCGGAGAGCCTGAACCAAGAGGAGTGCGGGCACGGCATCCGGTCCTGCTGCATCTGCCCCGGCGAGGTCGCGACGCCCCTCCTCGACAAGCGGCCAGTCCCGGTCACCGCGGAGGATCGCGGGCGCATGCTCCAGCCGGAGGATCTCGCCGAGACGATCCTGTTCGTCGCCCGCCTGCCGGCCTCCGTCTGCGTCAACGAGATCCTGATCAGCCCGACCTGGAACCGCGGCTATCTCGAGGGCGTGAAGCTCTGAGCGGGGCCGTCGCGGCGCGCTTGGCCGGGGGCGCGGTGCGCTCATCCCGCGTTCAGGCACGGAGGACGAGTGTCGCCACGGCCAAGCTGAACACAAGTATTTCTGAATTGTATCTGAGACTTTATGGACTAAATTCGGCGCAAGCTGGGCTATTTCAAGATTAAAATTGGATGAATGCGGGGTTCAGAACCGATTAAATCCGTCGCGCCTACCAGCGCTGCCGGAAGGCGATGAGACGCGTCTTCGCCGAACCGATGGGGACAACGGTCCGGCGGACCGCCGGGCCCCTCGGGGCCCCATCGCGCACGACCGGGGGGCGCGACCATGTCAGGGACCGAGGACGATCCAGGGATTCCGGGCTCCGCCGGCGCGGCGGACCCGGCCGGACCGGGCGCCGCGGCCGCATCACGCCCGGTGCCGGTCGGCGGACCCGGCCGGCCGATCGACGACGGCGCGCGGGACCGGATCGGGCGCGGCCTGCGCCTGCACTACGCGGGCGTCCTGGCCCTGCCGATCCCGGACCGGCTCCGGACGCTGCTCGACGAGCTCGCCGCACACTCCGACACGGAGGCCTCGCGATGACCCTGATGCTGCAAGCCGCCCCCGCGGGGAGCGGATCCGGTCCGGCCCCCCGGGGCGCCGACGCGGAGATGCGCGACCTCCTGCTGGGGGCGATCCCGGCGCTGCGGGCCTTCGCGTTCTCGCTGACCTACGACCTCGACCGCTCGGACGACCTCGTGCAGGACACGCTCGTGCGCGCCTGGGTCAACGCCGCAAGCTTCCGCCGCGGGACCAACCTGACCGCGTGGCTGTTCACGATCCTGCGGAACCTGTTCTACTCGGAGCAGCGCAAGCGCAAGCGCGAGGTGGAGGACGCCGACGGCCTCCATGCCGGGCGCCTGACCGCCCTCCCCGAGCAGGAGATCCGGATGGAGATGGCGCAGTTCCAGAGCGCGCTGAACCGGCTGCCGCCGGCCCAGCGCGAGGCGCTGGTCCTGGTCGGCGCCCAGAGCTTCACCTACGAGGAGGCCGCGGCCATCTGCGGCGTCGCGGTGGGCACGATCAAGAGCCGGGTCAGCCGCGCCCGGACCCGCCTGATCGAGGTGCTGGGCATGACCGGCACCGACGACATCGGACCCGATCCGCAGACCCGCGCGGCCCTCGACGGCTCCTGAGGCGCGCGCCGCGGCGAGGACCGCCGCGGCGCCTACTTGATGAGCCTGACGACGTCGCGGAACCGCCTGTGCCGCGCCGTGCCGAGCCACTCGAACGCCACCATCTCGGTCGTTACGATCTCGGTGCCGTGGGCCGCCATCCGGGCGAGCGCCGCCTCCCGGTTCTCGATCCGCCGCGAGCCCACGGCGTCGGCCACCACGGCGACGCGGCGGCCGGACTCGCGCAGCCCGAGAACCGTCTGCAGCACGCAGACATGCGCCTCGCAGCCGCTGACCACGAGGTCGCGGTCCGCGGGCAGGCGCTCGAGGAAGCCGGGCGTCCGGGTCGCGCCGAAGCTCATCTTCGCGAAAGCCGTCCCGGGCTCGGGCGCCAGGGCCGGCACGGTCGGCCCGAGGCCGCCGGCATTCTGCTCGGTGACCAGGACCGGGACGTCGAGCAGCTGCGCGGCGGCGAGGAGGCGGCCCGCATTGGCGACGACCCCGTCCCCTTCCGCGATCGTCGGCATCAGCCGGGCCTGAACGTCGATGACGAGGAGGAGCGAGCGGGCGGGGTCGATCAGCGGCATCGATGTCTGGTCCCTGCGGACGGGTCGCGTCGGAGACGGAGGGGGCCCATCCTGGCCCCATCCGAGCCGTATCCTCGCCCCATCCGGTCCGGTGGGGACCGCGCCCGCAGGCATGACACGTGCGCGCCCCGACCGCGACCCCGCCCTAGAGCCGCTCCCGATCGTTTTGCGACGGTTGGGAAGGGCGGCGACTCCGGTCCCGGCAGCCGCGCCAGGCTCCCTCTCCCTCGCGGAAGAGGGCACCGGTGCCTCGTTCGGCACAACCCCGGCGGTCGCCTCCGTCCCGAACCGACAGGGAACGGCTCTAGCGGAGCGCGATGTCGCCGGGGATGTTCGCCGCCGCGGCGCCGCCGGCGGCCTTCTCGAACCACCGCCGGGCGGCTTCGAAATCCTGCTTCACCCCGCGACCGTTGACGTAGAGGAAACCGAGATTGTTCATCGCGTCCACGTTGCCGCCGGCGACCGCCCGCTCGAACCAGCGGCGGGCCGCGGCGGCGTCCCGCTTCACGCCCTGACCGTTGAGGTGCAGGCTGCCGAGGGCGTTCATCGCGTCAACGTTGCCGGCGGCGGCGGCCTTCCCGAACCAGGACGCGGCCGCGCCGTAATCCTGCCCGACGCCCTGACCGTTGGCGTAGAGTAGGCCGAGATTGTACAGGGCCGACGCGGCGCCGGCGGCCGCCGCCTTCTCGTACCAACTGCGCGCGGTGGCGTAGTCCTGCGTCACGCCCTGGCCGGCATCGTAGAGGCTGCCGAGGTTGTTCATGGCCTCGGCGTTGCCCGCCAGGGCGGCCTTCTCGAACCACGCCGCCGCGGCGGCGTAGTCCTGCTTCACGCCCTGGCCGTTGTAGTACAGGCTGCCGAGGTTGAGCATGGCGTCGACGTCACCGCCGGCGGCCGACTTCTCGAACCAGCGTCCGGCCGTACCGAAATCCTGCTTCACGCCCTGGCCGTTGATGTAGAGGATTCCGAGATTGTACATCGCGGCGGCGCTGCCGCTGACGGCCGTCGTCGTGGAGAGGCTCCCGGCGGTCTCCGCCTGTGCGCCCAGCCCGGACAGGACCGAGAGCGCCAGAGACATGGAGACGATGGATGTCGCGCGCATGGCCGTGAATCCCTGTGCGGGCACGCGAACGGTCATGCCCTGCGCGGAAGCCGATCCCGAGCATCTTCCGCAATGCTGAAGGCGTGTTCCCGAACCTTCTTCGTCCGCTGACAGTCTTACGGGCGAAAAACCCTTCGGCTGGACTGCACCGGACTGATCCTTGACCTATCCGGGCCCGGCAGGACTTTCTGGACCAAATCGCACATGCGGCCCGCATGGTCGGCCGACATCGCCGGCGCGCGCCACGGGCCGCGACAGGGTTCGCGCGCGGCGGGGACCGTGCGGGACCGGCCGGAAGGAGGCGTTGAGGGCTCGGCGGGGCGGGCGACCGGTCCCGGGACGCGTCGCTAGTAGGTCGCGAACAGCCGCGCCACCGCCTCGGGCTCCGCCGTGACGGTCAGCGCCAGGGCGAGCAGGATCCGGGCCTTCTGCGGGGTGAGGTTGTCGGCGCTGAGGATGCCGCGGCTGCGCAGCCGGGTGGTGAGCGGGACCACGCCGCTGCCGGCCCGGGTCGACATCACCACCACGATCCCGGCGGCGGCCGCCGCCTCCAGGGCCTCGGCCTCGGCGGGTGGGGTCATGCCCGGCGCGAGACCGGCCGCGACGAGGCCGCGCGCGCCCGCGGCCAGGAAGGCCCGGACCGCGGTGCCGTCGGCGTCGGCGTACCCGTAGGCGACGTCGACCCGCGGCAGCGCCGGCAGGGTCCGGATGTCGAAGGGCGTGCCCGGCGCGTGCGCCCGCTCGGAGCGGCGGTAGTAGCGGACGGACTCGCCGTCGACGTGGCCGAGCACGCCGAAATCCGGGGTCCGGAAGGTCTGGAGCCGGGCCACCGAGGTCTTGGTCACCTCGCGGGCCGCCTGGATCTCGTCGTTGAGCACCACCAGCACGCCGCGCCCGCGGGAGGCGGGCGCCGCGGCCGTGCGCACGGCCGCCACGAGGTTCAGCTTGGCGTCGGTGGAGAGGGCGCTCATCGGCCGCTGCGAGCCGACCAGCACCACCGGCAGATCCACCGTCAGGGTGAGGCTGAGGGCGTAGGCGGTCTCCTCCAGCGTGGCGGTCCCGTGCCCGATGACGATGCCGGCGAGGTCCGGGTGCTCGGACGCGAGGCGCTCGCACAGCCGGACGAGGTCGCGCCACTCCGCGAACCCGATCGCCGGGCTCGGGACCGCCCGGAACGGCACCGGCACCACCGCGGCGACTGTCGCGAGTTCCGGAACTGCGTCCAGGATCGCGCCGGCCTCGAGACGCCGGTCGGTGGCGGTGTAGTCGAGGATGTCGAGGGCATCGCGGCCGAGGGACGAGATCGTCCCGCCTGTGCCGATGAACGCGACCTTGGGCAATCCGGTCCCCGCTCCTGCCGCCATGCCGTCTCTCCCGTGCCTGTCCGGCGCTGTGATGCCGCGTCGCGCGGCCGGGGTCGACCCCGGCCGCGCGCAGGCGGGCGATGCACCGGGCGGGAGGCCCGCCGGGCGCGTCCCCGGCCTCAGCTGCGGAAGTCGAGGAGGAGCGCCGAGACGGCGCCGCTGTTGGCGGTGCCGCTCGCCCCGTAGCCGACGCGGCCCGACTGGCCGCTCTGGAGCTGCTGGATGAAGGTGGATAGCAGGTCGTTCGTCGTGCGCGCCGCGTCGGTGGTCGAGGTCGAAGTCGAGGTCGAGGTCGAGGCCGACGCGGAGACCGACGCCCCGCTCCCGGCGCTGCCCGCAGCGTCCGTCGGCGCCGGGCCGGGCGGGGGCCCCGGCGGCGGACCGTCCGGGCCGGCGACGTCGCCAGTCCCGTCGCCAGTGGCGTCCGCGCTCTGGGTGCTCCGGCCGTGGCTGGCGAACAGGTTCTTCAGCTCCGTGGCCTGGTCGGCGGTGAGGCTGCCGCTGCTGACCTGATCGGCGATCAGGCCGTCGATCCGGTCCTTCATCGAGGACGGGTCGAGCCCGGACCGGCTCGTCGCGCTGGTCGAGGCAGCGCTGGTCGACGACAGGCTCCTATCGATGCTGCTCAAGGCGCCCGCGAGGGCCGTCGCGTCGGTGCTGCTGATCGTGCCGGCCGACAGCGCGCTGCTGATCGTGTCGGACATCCGGGTCTGGGGCGACGCAGGCGGCGACCATCGCTGCGCGGCGAGCTGTGCTGTCGCGGTGGACGAGACGGTACTCATGGGGGGCTCGGGTCACGGATGAGCCGGATTCGCCCGGCGGCGGGTCCGTGTGCAAATTACCCACGCGGTTCTTAAGGCCGCGTTTCCGGGATCGCCCGGATTCCCGTCGCGCTGGCGGACTCGGGGACGGCCCGGAGCCGGGGCGCGACCGGGGATACCGGTCGCGCCGCTCAGAGGCTCGCGGCCATGCGCAGCGGCGGCGCCTCGGCCGGGCGCGCCGCGGCCTCGGCGTGGCCGTAGAGGCCGCGGTGCTTCGGGTTCGGCGAGAGCCGGTCGGTCAGGCCGATCACCGTCTCGGCGGCGCCGAGCAGCAGCGCGCCCTCCGGGGCGAGCTGCGCCGCGAGCCGCGCCAAGACGTCGGACTTGGTCGGCGCGTCGAAGTAGATCAGCACGTTGCGGCAGTAGATCACGTCGAACTGGCCCAGCGAGGCGAAGCTGTGCAGCAGGTTGAGCTGACGGTAATCCACCATGCTGCGCAGGCTCTGGGCGATCTGCCACTGCTCGCCGACCTGGGTGAAGTACTTGATCAGCCACTGCACCGGCAGGCCGCGCTGGACCTCGAAATGGCTGTACAGCCCGAGCTTGGCCTTCTCGATCACCTCGGTGGACAGGTCGGTGGCGACGATCTCCACCTGCCAGCCGGCGAGCCGCGGCGCCGCCTCCTGAAGGAGCATGGCCAGCGAGTACGGCTCCTGCCCGGTCGAGGCCGCCGCGCACCAGATCCGCAGCCGGCGGCGGCCGGCATTGCGCGCCAGCACGTCCGGCAGGAGCGTGTCGCGGAACAGGTCGAAGGGGATCCGGTCGCGGAAGAAGAAGGTCTCGTTCGTGGTCATGGCCTCGACCACGGCCCGCTCGATCGTGCTGTTCTGGGCGAGCTTGAGGGCGCCGATCAGGTCGCCGAGGCTGGCGAGGCCGAAGCGGCGGCAGACCGGGGTCAGCCGGCTCTCCACGAGGTAGCGTTTCTCCGGCGTCAGCGCGAGGCCGGAGCGCTGCTTCAGGAAGGTGCGCAGGAATTCGAACTCGAGCTCGGTCATGCCGGCTGCCCCGTGATCAGGGCGCGCAGCGCCGTCGCGAGTTCGGGCAACGGCAGCACGGCCTCGGCGAGCCCGGCCCGCGCGACGCTGCCCGGCATGCCCCAGACCGTGCTGGTGGCCTCGTCCTGAGCGAGGACCGGGCCGCCGGCCTCGGTGAGCGCCCGGGCGCCGTTGGTCCCGTCCGAGCCCATGCCGGTGAGGATCACGGTCGCGGTGGCGGCGCCGAACACCACCGCCGCGTCCTTGAACAGGACGTCGACCGCGGGGCGGCAGAAATTCACCGGGGGGCCGTCGGTGAGCTTGATGATCGGGCCGCCGGCCCCGCCGGCCAGCCCCATGTGGCGGCCGCCCGGGGCGACGTAGATGCGGCCCGGCTCGACCCGCTCCTCGGCCTTGCCCTCCGCCGCCGGGAGCCCGGTGCGGGTGGCCAGATGCTCGGCGAAGACCGCCGTGAAGATCGGCGGCATGTGCTGGACGATCAGGACCGGCAGGCGCCGCAGGGCGGCGGCGCCGATGCCCTCCAGCATCTCGCCCACGGCCCGCGGGCCGCCCGTGGAGGAGCCGATCAGCAGGGCGCGGGGCTGGGTCCGGTTGCGGACCTTGGGCCGGAGCGTGAAGGGAGTCGCGGGGCGCGCCGCGGCGGCCGGCGCCGGATGCGCCGCGGCCGGCACGGCCGCCGGCGCGGGCGCGGCGTGGTAGCCCGGCGCGTGGCCGGCGGGCGCGGCGGACGGGCGCCGGTTCCGCGCGCGGGCGGAGCCGAACACGCGGACGCGCTCGATCAGCTCGACCCGGAACGTGTCCGAGGTGGTGACGCCGCGGCTGCTCTCCGGCTTGGCGATGTAGTCCACCGCGCCGAGGGCGAGGCATTTCAGCGAGATATCGGCGTTGCGCGTCGTCAGGGTCGACATCATCACGACCTGCACGCTCGGGCTCATGGCGAGCATGCGCGGCAGCGCGGTCGTGCCGTCGAGTTCCGGCATCTCGATGTCGAGCAGGACCACGTCCGGGTCGTGCTTGGCCATCAGCTCCAGGGCGATCCGGCCGTTGGAAGCCGTGCCGACGAGCTCGAATCCGGCCTCGCCGATCCAGCGGGCCACGAGGCCGCGCACCACGGCCGAGTCGTCGGCCACGAGCACACGGATCGCCGTGGCCGATGAGGTCGTGCTCTGGGTTGGCGGCGTGCGCAGCGGGGCGACCGCGGGACTCAGGGCCATGATGATTGCCTCGGGTGCAGGGTCGCGGGGCTCGGGCCGCGGGTCAGGGAGCGGGCGATCAGGCCGCGTCGGCGACGAGACCGACCTGTTCGAGCTTGGCCGTCAGGATGTCGCGGTCGAAGGGCTTCATGATGTACTCGTCGGCCCCCGCCCGGAGGGCGCGGGCGATCGCCCCGACGTCGTTCTCGGTGGTGCAGAACAGGACCTTCGGCGCGCCCCCGCCCTCGCTCTGGCGCAGTGCCTGGAGGAACGCGTAGCCGTCCATGTTCGGCATGTTCCAGTCGAGCAGGATGGCGTCGGGCATGCTGGCCGCGCAGGCCTCGAGGGCGGCGCTGCCGTCCTCGGCCTCGCTGACATTCATGCCGAGATCCTCGATGATCCGCCGGGCGACCTTCCGGATCACCGCGGAATCGTCCACCACCAGGCAGGTGGTCTCGTGGGGCGCCTTCATCGACCTCTCCCTCAAGCCGCCTTGGCGCCGGCGGGCGTGAAGCCGAGGAGCGCGTCCACGTCGAGGATCACCAGGAGCCGGCCGTCGAGGCGGTGGACGCAGGTGGCGAGGTCGCGGAAGCGCGGATCCAGGTTGATCGGCACCGCCTCGCGGCTGTCGGCGCCGAGCTTGAGCACCTCGCCGACGCCGTCGACCACCAGCGCGAAGGTCTCGCCGGCCTGCTCCAGGCCGATCGCCATCTTCGGGCTGGCCTTGCTGCCGTCCGCCTCGGCCTCCGCGTCCGGCAGGCCCAGGCGCCGGCGCAGGCTCATGGCCGTCACGACCCGGCCGCGCAGGTTCAGCAGGCCGACGATCTCGGCCGGCGCCAGGGGAACCGGCGTCACGCCCGACGGGACGAAGACGTCGTGGACCCGCTCGATCGCCAGGCCGAACAGCGTCTCGCCGACGAAGACCGTGACGAAGTCGTCGGTGGCGCCGGTCTCGGCGCCGTTGGTGGTGGCGCCGCTGGTGTTGGCGTTGGCAGCCTGCATCGGAACTCTCCGGATTCGTTCGTCGCGATCGTCGCGATCGGCCTGGGTCGATCGGCTTGGGTCGATCGGCCTGGGTCGATCGGCTTGGAGCGATCGGCCGGGGTCGATCGCCCGGGGCGGGCGGCGCGGCGGCTCAGGCGGCTTTCGACACCGTGGCGGCGCCGATCTCGGCCAGCGCCGAGATCAGGCCGCTGCGGTCGAACTTCGCCACGAGGTCGCTGATCGCTAGCGCCCGCGCCTTCTCCACCGCGTCGGCGCCGATCGCGCCGGTGAGGCCGATCACCGGGAGCCCGGCGAGGCGCGGCTCGGCCCGCCGCATCGCGGCGACGAGGTCGAAGCCGCTGCGACCCGGCATCTCCAGGTCGGTGACCACCACCTCGATCTGCGGATCGGACTGGAGGGTCGACAGGGCCGTCTCGGCGCTCGACGCCGTGACCACCTGGTAGCCCGCGGCCTTCAGCACCGGGCTCAGCATGTCGCGGAAGAAGGCCGAGTCGTCGACCAGGAGGACCGTGGAGATCTGCTCGGGCCGCTTGAGACCGCGCGCCCAGTCGTCGTAGGCCAGCGGCAGGAAGTGGGCGATGTTGATGATGTCGGTCGCCCGGCCCCGCAGCACCGCCGAGCCGATCAGGTCCGACCGGTCCGCCGCGATCTCGATGTCGAGGCGCTCCTCGACGATGTCGACGATCTCGTCGACCACGAGACCCATGGCGCGCTCGCCGTCGGAGAACACCACCAGGGCCTGCGTCCCCTCCGACTTGATGGTGATCGCCGCGTCGGCCGGGACCAGGGGCATCAGGCGCCCGCGGTACTGGATCAGCGCGCGGCCGCCAAGCCACTCGACCTTGGCGCACTCGATCTCCTCGAGACGGGTGACCAGCGACAGCGGCACCGCCTTGAAGCTGCCCTGGCCGCCCTTGAACACCAGGAGCGTGGTCTTAGTGTCGGTCATCTCGACCGCCTCGTCGGCGTCGGCGTCGATGTGGCCGCCGCTGCCCTGGACGCCCTGCGCCACCTGACGGGCCACGCCGTTCGGATCGACGATCAGCACCACGGCGCCGTCGCCGAGGATCGTGTTGCCGGCAAACATCGGGATGTGCCGCAGCTTCACCGACATCGGCTTCACGACGATCTCCTCCGTGTGGAAGACCTCGTCGACGAGGATGCCGAAGCGCTCGCGCCCGACCTGGGCGACCACCACGAAGCCGGCCTGGTCCGTCTCCGCGCCCGGGCTCGTCTGGCCGAGCAGGCCGGTGAGCGAGACGATCGGCAGCAGCCGCTCGCGCAGGCGCAGCACCGGCGCGCCGTTGATGTGCTCGACCCGCTGCGCCCCGGCATCGACCCGGACCAGCTCCAGCACCGCCACCTGCGGCAGGGCGAAGCGGTGCTCGCCGGCCCGGACGATCAGGGCGGCCACGATCGCCAGCGTCAGCGGGATCTTGATGGTGAAGGTGGTGCCGCGACCCGCGGTGGTGGCGATGTCTATCAGGCCGCCGATGGTCTCGATGTTGGTCTTGACCACGTCCATGCCGACGCCGCGGCCCGAGACCGAGGTCACCGCCGCCGCCGTCGAGAAGCCGGCGTGGAAGATGAACTTGGCGACCTGGGCGTCGGTCATCCGCTCGATATCGGCCTGGGAGGCGAGGCCGCGCTCCGCCGCCTTCTTGCGGATGGCCGCGAGGTTCAGGCCCTTGCCATCGTCGGCGATCTCGATCGTGATCGTGCCGCCCTCGTGGTAGGCGGCGAGGCGGATCGTTCCGCGGGCGGGCTTGCCCGCCGCCACGCGCTCGGCGGTCGATTCGAGGCCGTGATCCGCCGAGTTGCGGACCATGTGGGTCAGCGGGTCCTTGATGACCTCGAGGACCTGGCGGTCGAGCTCGGTCTCGTTGCCGACCATCACGAGGTCGATCTGCTTGCCGAGTTCGGCCGAGAGGTCGCGCACCACGCGCGGCAGCTTCTGCCACGCGTTGCCGATCGGCTGCATGCGCGTCTTCATGACGCCTTCCTGCAGCTCGGCGGTGACGTGCGACAGGCGCTGCAGCGGAACCTTGTAGCTCGAATCCTCGTGCCGGCGGGCGATCTCGAGGAGCTGGTTGCGGGTCAGCACCAGCTCGGAGACCATCGTCATCAGGTGTTCGAGCGTGTCGACGTTCACCCGGATGGTCTGGTTCTTGGCGGCGGCGGTCGTCTCGCCCTCGGCGCCCTCGACCTTCTCGGCGCGCGCCGGCTCGGCCTTCTCGGTCTTCTCGGCCTCGACGGGCTCGGGCTTCTTCTCGGCCTTGGGCGCCGCGCTGACGGCGGGCGCGGGCGCCGGGGCGACGGCGGCCGCGGGGGCGGGCATCGCGGCCACGGGGGCCGGCGGCGGGAGGAAGTCCGATTCGTCCGGACCAGGAGCGGCCAGGAAGGCGGCCTCTAGGTCGTCCAGGGAGACCTCGCCGGGCTTCAGCTCGCGGACCACCGGATCGGGCAGGACCGGCTCGGGCGGCGGCGGCGGGGCGGCGGCCTCCGGCTCCGGCGAGCCCTCGGCCATGCGCTCCAGGGCGGAGATGAGGTCGTCGTCCGAGCCCGCGGGCTCCGTGCCGGTGGCCTCCAGATCGGCCAGGATCGCCTTCAGCCGGTCCAGCGTCAGCAGGATCAGGGTGACGGAATCCGACGTGGCGGGCAGCCCGTCACGGAAGCGACCCATCAAGGTCTCGGCGGCGTGCGCCAGAGCTTCCAGCCGCGGGAGTCCGAGGAACCCGCAGGTTCCCTTGATCGTGTGCACGAGTCGGAAAATGTTCCGCAGAATAGTCTCGTTGTTCGGATCCTGTTCGAATCGAACCAATTCTGCATCGACCGTGTCGAGATGCTCCCCGCTCTCGGTCAGAAACTCGCGAAGCAGGTCGTCCATAGGCGCTACTCGTTACGCGGAGAAGGTCTCGCGCAACCTACTTACTCGCGCGGGGTTAGGGAAGCGTTTCCATCCCGGCCCCGCGCGGCACCTTTTTCAGAGTTTCACGCCAGCGCCGTGTCCGAAGCTTCTCCATCGGAGTCTTCGGACGCGTCGATCACTGCGGGCGTGGCGGTGATAGTCACTTCATCGCCCTCGATGGCGAAGCGGACATCCATGGCGGCGGCCCGGGCCACGAGGCCCGCGTAGAACGGCAGGATGCCGTGGGCGTCGACGGTGCCGCTCTCGGGGCTGCCGGCCATCAGCTCCTCGACGTGGGGCGGGATGCGGGCATGCGAGCCCTTGGCCTTCAGCACCAGCGTGGGCGCCTCGCCGTCGCCGGAGACGACGACGTCGATCAGGCCGCCCCGGGGAATCGCCGAGGTGGCGACCATCACGAGATTGAGCAGGAGCTTGACCTTGTTCTTCGGGAACAGCGCCTGCGGGGCGCTCCAGGTCAGCTTGGTCTTCTCGTCGGAGAACATGCCCTTGGCCACGCTCTCGGCGTCGGCGAGGTCGATCGAGGCGCCGGCCGAGCCGGCGGCCCCGAAGGCGATGCGGGCGAATTTCAGCCGCGCCGAGGCCTGACGGGCGCTCTTCCCGATCAGCTCCAGGGCGAAGGTCCGCATCGATTCGTCCTGGTCGTCCTCCAGGACCTCGAGCCCGTTCACGATCGCGCCGACGGGGCTGATCACGTCGTGGCAGACGCGGGAGCAGAGCAAGGCGGCGAGGTCGAGGCCGTCGAGAGTCAGGGTGGGCGAGGTCGGGGAGGACATGGTGCGCTCCGGGCGGGCGGATCGGAAATGCGGACGTCTGCGGGCCGGGGCCCCGGTCGGGGCTGCCGGTTCCCGGCCGCCCGGTTCTCGGCCGCCCAGTCCTCGGCCGCCCCTGCGGCGATCGAGTCGCCCGAAGGGATCCCGCGCGGCCCGCGGGCCGGACCGGGGGCGACGACCGGTCCGCACGGATAGACGCCACGGTCGGCTTTGAAAAGCGTTACCGGATCGGACGGAAGGCCGGGACGGCCCCCGATTCCGGGCCCGCGCGGCCGCGAACGCGTCGCCGCTGCCCGGTCCTGGCCGCATCGTGAACGCGCGGCGGGCGCCGCAAGCCGTGCGCGCCGGACCGGACACGGGCGGCCCGGTCGGCTACGATGCCGGCCCCGTCGCGCCAGGGAGGATGCGGCATGAGAGATGAGACCGGTCTCCCGAACGGATCGGCAAAGAGAGCGGCCGCCGAGCCAGCCGAGACGCTGCGCGCGCGCCTGCGCCCCCGGCTCGGGCTCGCCGACCCGGACGCCGCGGGGGCCCGGCTCGCCGAGCTCGCGCCGGCGCTGCCGGCCGGCTTCCTGACACCGCCCTGCCGGGAGCTGCTCCTGGGCCTGGCGGATCATTCCCCCTTCCTGTGGCGGGCGGCCACCCGGTCGCCCGAGCGGCTCGTCGCCCTGCTGGATCAGCCGCCGGACGCGGCGAGCCGGGACATCATCGCGCGGCAGCGCGCCGTCAGCGCCGCCTGTGGGGCGAATCCCGACCTTGCCGAGGTCGGCCGGCAATTGCGCGCCAACCGGGAGGCCCACGCCCTCCTGGTCGCCCTGGCGGATCTCGGCGGCCGCTGGGACCTCGACGCGGTGACCGGCGCCCTGTCGGCCTTCGCCGACGCATCGGTGAGCGGGGCGGTCGAGGCGCTCCTCCGGCAGGGGATGGCGGCCGGGCGGTACCGGCCCAAAGATCCGGAGGCGCCGCAGGACGGGTCGGGCCTGATCGTCCTGGGCCTGGGCAAGCTCGGCGGCTGCGAGCTGAACTACTCCAGCGACATCGACCTCGTCGTCTTCTACGAGGCCGAGCCCGCCGCCGCGGCGACCGGCGGCGATCCGAAGCCCTTCCTCGTCAAGCTGGCGCAGGGGCTGGTGAAGCTCCTAGCCGACCGGACCGCCGACGGCTACGTCCACCGCATCGACTACCGGTTGCGGCCGGACCCGGGCTCGACCGCGGTGGCGCTCTCCACCGGCTTCGCCTTCGACTACTACCAGACGCTCGGCCAGAACTGGGAGCGCGCGGCCTTCATCAAGGCCCGGCCGATCGCCGGCGACATCCCGGCCGGCGAGGCCTTCCTGGCGGAACTCGCGCCGTTCATCTGGCGCCGGCACTTCGACTTCCCGGCCATCGCCGAGATCCACGCCCTGAAGCGGCAGATCCACATGGTCCGCGGCCACGAGACCATCGCGGTCGGCGGCCACGACATCAAGATCGGCCGCGGCGGCATCCGGGAGATCGAGTTCTTCGTCCAGACTCAGCAGCTCGTCTTCGGCGGCCGCAAGCCGGCCCTGCGGGGCCGCCGGACCGTGGCGATGCTCGGCGAGCTCGTCGCGGAGGGCTGGATCGACGGGCGGGCCCGGGACGAGCTCTCCGCGGCCTACGCGTTCCTGCGCACCCTCGAGCACCGGATCCAGATGATCCGGGACGAGCAGACCCAGCGCCTGCCCACCGGGACCGAGGCGCTGACCGCGCTCGCCCTGTTCGCGGGCTTCCCCGACCTGCCGGCCTTCGAGGCGGCCCTGCTCCACCATGCCGGCCGGGTCCAGGCGCACTACGCCCTGCTGTTCGAGGCGGAGCCGGAGGCCGGCGCCGACGGCACCGCCTTGGTCTTCGGCGAGAGCGAGCCGGATCCCGAGACCCTGGCGCGGCTCGGCGCCTTCGGGTTCCGGGATCCGCCCCTGGCCTGGGAGACCGTGCAGGGCTGGCATCTTGGGCGCCGCCCGGCCCTGCGGACCGGCCGGGCCCGGGAGATCCTCGCCGAGATGCTCCCGGCGCTGCTGCGCGCGCTCGGCGGCACCGCCGACCCCGACGCGGCGCTCCTCGCCCTCGACCGGGCCTTCGCGCGGATGCCCGCGGTGGCCGAACTCCTCGCCATCCTGCGCTCGCACGAGCGCCTGCGCCTGCTGTTCGCCGACATCCTGGGGACGGCGCCGCGCCTCGCCGACACGGTCGGCCTGAGCCCGCACGTCCTCGACACCGTGCTCGACGCCGATTTCGTGACGCCGACCACGGATCCCGACGAGGTCCGCGCGCAGTACCGGTCGCTCCTGGGCCAGCCGGCGAGCCACGAGGAGAGCCTCGACCGCTGCCGGGACGCCACCCGGCAGATGGCCTTCGTTACGGGCGCCCGCCTGCTGTCGGGCATCCTCACCCCGCGCCAGGCCGGGGAGGCCTACGCGGCGATCGCCGAGGCCACGGTGGCGCTGAGCCTGGAGGCGGAGGAGCGCCGGTTCGCCCTGGACCACGGCGCGGTGCCGGCGGGCCGCTGCTGCATCCTGGCGCTCGGCCGCCTCGGATCCCGCCAGCTCAGCGCGGAGTCCGACCTCGACCTCCTGTTCCTGTACGATTTCGACCCGGAGAACCGCACCAGCGACGGCAGGCGCCCCCTCGACGCCGTGGTGGCCTACAACCGGCTGGCGCAGCGCGTGTTCGCGGCGCTCACCACGGCCACGCGGCGCGGCCGGCTGTACGCGGTCGACCTGCGGCTGCGGCCCTACGGCAGCCACAGCCCGCCCGCCGTGCAGCTCAGCGGCTTCGCGGCCTATCACGGCGGCGAGGCGGAGCTCTGGGAGCACATGGCCCTCGCCCGTGCCCGGGTCGTCGCCGGCGACGCCACCCTGGCGGCCGACGTCACGGCCGCGATCGCCGGGATCCTCCGGCAGCCGCGCGAGACCGCCGCCGTCTGCGCCGAGGCGGGCGCGATGCGGGCCCTGGTCGCGCGGGAGCGGGGCCATGCCGGCCCCTACGACCTGAAGCTCGCCCCCGGCGCGCTGTTCGACCTCGACTTCCTCGCCCAGGCCATCGTGCTGAGCCAGGCACGCGACTGGCCCGGCTGCATCGGCCTCGGCGCGGAGTCGCTCTTCCGCGAGGCGGCGGCGCGCGGCCTCCTGCCCGCGGCGGCGGGCGAGGCCCTCGCCGAGACCTACGGCTTCCTCGACGCCGTCTACCAGTGGCAGCGGCTCGTGATGACCGATCCCGCCGCGGAACCGTCCGAGACCGCGTCCCAGCAGATCGCCAAGGCGGTGGGCCTCCCGGACGCGCGCGGCCTCGCGGCGGAGCTGCGCCGCCACCGCCGCCGGAGCCAGGCCCTGCTGGCGCGGATCCGGCGGACGGTTCGGATGCCGGCCGCCGCGCGGGAGCTGCCGGAGCGCCGATGAGGCGGCGCTCCGGCCAGTGGCCGTCGACATTCCCCCCCCGCTCGGGCATTCAGGGCGGTGTCGGGAGGCATCATGACGGGCGCGGTGACGATCTCGGGACCGGAGCGTGAGCGGATCGCCGCGGCGCTCGCCGAGATCGCCTGCGCGGCGGGGGAGATCCTGCGCCGCTACCACCGGGGCCCCTGCCCGCACGCCCTGAAGCCGGACGGCTCACCCTCCAGCGCTGCCGACGTCGAGGCCGAGGACCTGATCGTCGAGGCCCTCGCCGGGCGCTTCCCCGGGATCGCGGTCGTGGCCGAGGAGCGCGCCCAGAGCGACGCGACCCGCCCCGCCGATCTCTTCTTCCTCGTCGATCCCCTGGACGGCACGCGCGACTTCCTCGCCGGGACGCCGGACTACTCGGTCAACATCGCGCTGGTGTCTGGCGCCCGCCCGGTGGCGGCCGCGCTGGCCGCCCCCGGCCTCGGCCGCGTCTGGTGGGCCGGCCCTACGACCTTGGAGGGCCCCGTGATCGCGGGCCGGCCGGGGTCCGGGCGGCCGGTCCGCGCGCGGGCGGCGCCGGGGACGGGCCTCGTCGCCCTGGGCAGCCGGCGGCACGGCGATCCCGAGACCGCCACCTGCCTGGCGGCGCTGCCGGTGGTGGAGACGCGCCAGGTCGGGTCCGCCCTGAAGTTTGGGCTGATCGCCGCAGGCGAGGCCGACATCTACGTCCGCTGCGGCCCGACCATGGAATGGGACACGGCCGCGGGCGACCACATCGTCGCGGCGGCGGGCGGCTGCGTGGTGGTGCCGGGCGGCGGCCCGATCCGCTACGGCCAGCACGGACCCGATCACCGCAACGGTCCCTTCGCGGCCCTCGGGGACCCCGCCCTGGCCCCGCGGCTCGCCCTGCCGGCCCGCGCGAGCGACCGGCCGGCGGCGGCGCTCAGCGCGGCGCATCCGTAGGCGGCACCTTGGGCGAGGCGTCGGGCGAGGCGTCGGGCGGGACATCCTGCAGGCGGCGCACGGCCGGCCAGGCCGCCTCCGCCTGCCGGGCCAGGCCGGGCTCCGCCAGGAACCGGGCGCGGCGCCCGGCATCCCGGAACAGGTAGAGGCGCTCGTCGATCACCGCGAAGACCAGGGGATCGGCGTCCACCAGCCGGCCATCCAGGATCCCGGCGGCGTCGTAGCCCCCGAGACGCGGCGCGTAGGCGGGCGGGTCGTCCCGGAAGGCGGCGCGGTTGGCGCCGCTGGAGAAGCGCCAGACCTGGCCGCCCCAGGACAGCTCGAACCGGGCCAGACCGGCCTGCGGCCCGCCCTCCAGGAAGTAGCTGACCGGGTCGAAGCCGTTGAGCGTCAGCAGCTCGATCCGCGTCCGGGCCGTCAGGCCCTCCTCCGCGGCGGCGCGGCCGGGGGCCACCGCCGGCAGGGCCGCCAGCGCGGCTGACAGCGCGGCTGACAGCCCCACCGCCCGCGCGAGCGTGAGCGCCGCACGCGGGACGCCCGCGCCCGACCGCCCGGCCATGCGGACTGCGGGGTCAGGACGCGTTAACCACATCTTGCGGATTCCCTCAGAAGCTGGTCCGACTCATCCGCCCGGCGCGGCCTCTGCCGGCCCGGCGGGACAGAGCGGCACAGGTCCATCGCACGAACCGTTAATCGAACCGGGCGAGGAGGCAACGATGACGGCACGAGACGATCGCGGCACCGATCGCGGCACCGACCGCCGCACCCTCCTGCGCGCGGGCCTCGGCCTGGCGCTGGGTGCGCCCCTCAGCGGCTCCCTCCTCGGCGCGGCCCGCGCGGCCGGCGAGGATCTCGACACGCCCGAGACCTTCCGTCCCGGCGAGATCGTGGAATCCGGCCATCGGTTCTTCGGTACGGTGTCGCGCGGCCTCGCGCTCACCGTCGAGGAGGCGGGCCGGCGCTGGGGCGAGCCCAACGGCTACATCCTCGGCCAGGAGGGCGGCGGCGCCGTGGTGGCGGGCGTCCGCTACGGCGAGGGCACGCTCTACACCCGCAACGCCGGCAAGCGGCGCATCTACTGGCAGGGCCCGTCCCTCGGCTTCGATGTCGGCGGCGACGGCGCCCGCACCATGATGCTGGTCTACAACCTGCCCAACGTGCGCGACCTGTACCGCCGCTTCGCCGGCGTCGACGGCTCCGCCTACTTGGTGGGCGGCTTCGGGATGACCGCGGTGGTCAACGACCGGGTCATCGTCGTGCCGATCCGCAGTGGCGTCGGCGCGCGGCTCGGGATCAATGTCGGCTATCTGAAGTTCACCCGTGAGCCGACTTGGAACCCGTTCTGATCCGATCGGATCCGCGAGGGCGTCGGAACGCGTTCTGATTGACCGGCCCCGCGGGATTTCACCCTCGCGGCCAACCTGGGCTAGAGTGGAGTTGGGTCGGGTTTTCCGGCCGGATGCGCGGGCTGCACCCTCGTGATCGAAACGGTGATGATCTTCGCGCTGGGCTTCCTGGCGGCGAGCCTGTGCGGCTTGCTGCTGCTGCCGGCCCTCAATGCCCGCGCCGCGCGCCTGGAGCGTCGGCGGGCCGAGGCGCGCCTGCCCCTGTCGCCGGCCGAGATCGCCGCCGAGCGGGACTTCCTGCGCGCCCAGTTCGCCGTGCAGCAGCGCCGCCTGGAGCGCCGGGTCGAGACCGTCGAGGCGCGGCGGCAGTCCGACATGGCGGCGATCGGGGCCGGGACGATGCGGGTCGCCGCCCTGGCGCGCGACGTCGCTGCCCGCGACGCCGAGATCGCCCAGGCCCAGGCCAAGACCCGGGAGTTGGAGACCGAGCTGACGCTGGCGCGGGAGGACGGGAGCGCGAGCCTCGCCACGCTCCAGGCTCTCGAGGACGCCCATGCCGACCTGCTCGACAGTCTCCTGGCGCTCCGGCAGGGCGCGGCGCCGGCACCGGACGCCGCCGCGCTGGCGGCCGAGCGCGACGACCTGCGCGCGAGCCTGAAGGCGGCCGAGGAAGCTCTGGCCCTGACCGTGGCCGACCGCCAGAACGAACGCCACGACCGGGCCGGAAACCTGTCGCCGGACCGGCAGGCCGGCATCGAGCGCGAGAACGCCGATCTCCGCCGGCGAATCGTCGAGGTCGCCGAAGCCCTCACGGCCCCGGGCCGGATGCCGCGGACCGCGGCGGCGATGCCGGAACCCGAGCGGGTCTGAGCCGATCCACCTCCGAAACGGGGTTTGGCGACCGGAACGCAACCGAAAACCTGCGATGACTGCCTTGTTTCGACCACGCAAAGGCATCATCGCATCGCCGACGCGTCCTGCATTCACAAGTTCGACAGATGGTACGGATACCCATGCGCCTGAAGCCGATCGTCCTCGCCGTCGCGGCGGCCGTTGCCCTGACGCTGCCGGCAGCCGCGCAGCAGACGAAGCGCGGCAACGAGACCCTGAAGAAGTACTGCACCGGGGACTACCTGACCTATTGCGGCAACCTGGCCCCCGACGATCCGGCCACCGATGCCTGCTTCCAGAAGAACTGGAAGAAGCTCAGCGAGAACTGCCGCCGGGCGATCGACGCCTACGAGGCCGAGCAGCAGCAGAACGCCCCCGCCAAGAACCGGCAGGGCTCGCAGGGCGGCAAGGAGCGGCGGGGCTGACGCCTCCCGGCTGTCGAGGCCGGGCCGGGAACCGCGGGAACGGGCCCCAACCGTGCGCCGCGGCCGGCCTGTGGCGGACGGGCGCTCGCGCCGGGACGCGGCAACGGCTAAGGTAGCGCTCCCGCCGGCCCTCGCGTGCCGGTGCCGAGCCCGCCGGACCCTCGCGCGATGTTGTCGAAACCCGCCCTGAAACTCCTCGCCGTGTCCGGCCTCGTGGCCCTGGCGGCTTCCGCCTGCGGGCGGCGGGGTGCGCTGGAGCCGCCCCAGACGGCGGCCCCGCGGGCGGGTGCGCAGGCCGGTGCGGACGCGCCGACCGGGCGGCGGACGCTGCCGGTCTCGGTCGGCCTCGGCGGCGGCGCCCCGGAGCCGGACCCGGCCTCGGTGCGCGCCGGCGACGAGCTCTCCGCGGCGGCGGTCCCGCCGGGCGGCACCGAGGCGCCGGTCGAGACCAGCCGCGGCGCGCGGCGCGGCTACCGGGTGCCGAAGCAGCCTTTCATTCTGGATCCGCTGCTGTAGAGGGCGGAGGCCGGCACGCCGTCGCGGTGCCGCGCCCGGTGGCCCCGCTCGGACTCGGTCGGACCCCGCCACCGGCGCGCGCCCGCCGCGGCCGGCGGCGGAGTGTTTCACGGGAAACAGCCCGCGCTCCGGCGGGACGAGATACGGCGACGAGACACGGCCGAGATGCACCATTTTCACTATCGCGACGGCCGCCTGCACGCCGAGGATGTCGACCTGACCGGCCTCGCCGCGGAGGTCGGCACACCGTTCTACTGTTACAGCACCGCCACGCTGGAGCGGCACTTCCGCGTCTTCGCGGAGGCGTTCGCGGCCGACGACGCGCTGGTCTGCTTCGCCATGAAGGCGAACTCGAACCAGGCCGTCCTGCGGACCCTCGCGGCCCGGGGCGCCGGGATGGACATCGTCTCCGGCGGCGAGCTGCAGCGGGCCCTGGCGGCCGGCGTGGACCCCGGCAAGATCGTGTTCTCGGGAGTCGGCAAGACCCGCGCCGAGATGGAGGCCGCGCTGAGGGCCGGCATCTTCTGCTTCAACGTGGAGAGTGAGCCGGAACTCGCGGTCCTGTCCGAGGTGGCGGTGGGCCTCGGCCTCCGCGCGCCGGTCTCGGTCCGGGTGAACCCCGACGTGGACGCCGGCACGCACGCCAAGATCTCCACCGGCAAGTACGAGAACAAGTTCGGCATCCCGATCACCCGGGCGCCGGCTGTCTACGCCGCTGCGGCCGCCCTGCCGGGGATCGCGGTGCACGGCGTCGACATGCATATCGGCAGCCAGATCACCGATCTGGCGCCCTTCGCCGACGCGGCCCGGCTGCTCGCCGGCCTCGCCCGGGAGTTGCTGGCGGCCGGCCATCCCCTGCGCCACATCGATTTCGGCGGCGGCCTCGGCATCCCCTACCGCGACGACAACGCGCCGCCGCCGGACCCGGCCGCGCTGGCGGCGACCCTGCGGCCGCATTTCGCCCCGCTCGGCCTGCGGCCGGTCTTCGAGATCGGCCGGATGATCGTCGGCAATGCCGGGATCCTGCTGACGCGGGTGCTCTACGTGAAGCACAGCGAGGGGCGGACCTTCGTGATCGTCGACGCGGCGATGAACGACCTGATCCGCCCGACCCTGTACGAGGCCTATCACGGCCTGCGGCCGGTCATCGAGCCGGGTCCCGAGACGCCGCGCCTCGTCGCCGACGTGGTCGGCCCGGTCTGCGAGAGCGGCGACTACCTCGCCCTCAACCGCGAGATGCCGGAGGTGAGGCCCGGCGACCTGATCGCCGTGATGAGCGCCGGCGCCTATGGGGCGGTGCAGTCCTGCACCTACAACACCCGGCCGCTGGTGCCGGAGGTTCTGGTGCGGGGCGACCGCGCGGCGGTGGTCCGCCCGCGCCTCGACGTCGACGCCCTGATCGCCCTCGACCGGGTGCCGGACTGGCTGGCGTGAGCCGCGCTCCGGAGGGCGCCGCCGCCCCCAGGCCGCTCCCGGGACCCGACGGGCCCCTGCCGCTGTCGGTCTTCATCATCGCCCACAACGAGGTGGACCGGATCGGCGCGACGCTTCGGGCGGTCCGCGGCCTGACCGACGACCTCGTCGTGGTCGATTCCGGGTCCACCGACGGCACGCAGGCCCTGGCGGAGTCGCTGGGCGCGCGGGTGCTGCACCATCCCTGGCCGGGCTACGGCCCGCAGAAGCGCTTCGCAGAGGAGCAGTGCCGGCACGTCTGGCTCCTGAACCTCGACGCCGACGAGGTGGTGCCGCCGGAGCTGGCCCGGGAGATCCGGGGCCTCTGGGCCGCGGGCGAGCCGCGCCGGCCGGCGTGGCGGATCGGCATCGCCGAGATCTTCCCCGGCGAGGGCCGGCCGCACCCGCTCGCCTACACGCTGACGCCGGTCCGGCTCTACCGGAAGGATCGGGGCCGCTACGCCGCCTCGCCGGTCCACGACCGGGTGGCGCTGGAACCGGGGGTGAAGCCGGGCCGGCTCCGGGGCGTGATCCATCATTTCTCGGTGCGCTCGCTCGGCGACCAGCTCGACAAGCTGAACCGCTACTCCGACCAGCAGGCGGACGACTTGGAGTCGCGGGGCGTGGTGATCCCGACCTGGCGGGTGTTCGTCGAGCTGCCGGGCAATTTCCTGAAGGCCTATCTCGGCCGCCGCCACTTCGTGCGGGGCACCTACGGCTTCCTGACGGCGATGAACTACGCGATCTCGCGGCATCTGCGCGTCGCCAAGCACGTCGAGCGCCGCCGCGTGGCCGCCGCCCGCCAGGATCGGGTTGACCCGCCGGATCCGACCTTCTAGAGCCAGAGCGCCGGAGACGTGGCCGAGCGGCTGAAGGCACTCGTTTGCTAAATGAGCATACCCAGAAATGGGTATCGAGGGTTCGAATCCCTCCGTCTCCGCCATTTAAGTCATTGATTTTACTCGCCTTTTTTGACCCTGAAAGCGTCGTCCACGTCACAGCGCCCCGTCACAGTCTGGGCCTGCGCCCAGGCTCCGATTCGGGGTGGGCATGTACGTCGTCAGACGCGGCGACCGTTGGTGGTTTCGAAAGGCCGTTCCCGTAGACCTCGTTGACGTGCTCGGCATCGCCGAGGTTCGTCGGTCGCTGCATACCGGCAGCGCCCGGGAAGCGCGTCGCAGGGGACTTGAGGTGCTGGTCAGGGTCGAGGACGTCTACGCGGTCCTCAGGTCCGAGCGGCCGATCCGTCCGGCCAGGGACGTCGCGTTGGCGATGCTCGAACGCGCTCTCGACCTCACTACGGGGTCGCCGGCGATGGGCACCATCAAGGTCGACCTCATAAAGGATGCGCACGGCATCCTTCGCCGAACCGGGGACGGCGATGCTTCGGTCGGCAAGCGAGACCTCGAACCGCGCCAACCCGGCGTCGACGAGATCGAACCCGGCATGGCCCTGGACCTGCTCCGGGCCGGGAACCCGGCTGGCGTCGAGAACGGCATCGCCGTGGCCATCCTTGAAGCCGTGGCAAGGATTGGCCAACGAGATATTCGAGAAGTCACGGCCGGGGTGCGGGCGCTGGACGAGGCCCTGACGTTGTTGGGCCAACATCGTGCCGCTTCGGCCGAAACGACCCCCATGCTGATCCAGATTGAGTCCCTGCGAGCGTTGCTAGCCTCAGCAATGGAGCGCATGCAGGCTCCCCCGGTGCCAACGCCGTCGACGGCAGTCGACCCGCAGGCGCTATACGAGATGGCTGCCGAGGGCGTGCGCACCGGCCTCGCCCGGGTTGAGACCGAGCGCTGGTCCGACATGCCGCTCTCCCAGGCCATCGAGCGCTACGTGACTGAGGAAGTCGTGAAGCTACCGGGGATCAAGCACAGGGAGGACGTGCCTCGCCGGCTCCAGACATTCCTGCGCGCGGTCGGTGACAAGCCGATCCGCGAGATCACGCCCGGTGACCTCAAGACGTACCGCAACCAGTTGGACCTGATGCCCGACCGGTACGCGGCCCGGTTCAAGACCGATGACCTTGCAAAGGCCATTGAGCTCAACGCCAGGCGCGAGAAGCCCTACCCCCATAACGGTCCTAAGACGGTCGACCTGAAGTACCTCGGCCCGGTTCGGCGGCTCTTCGATTTCTTGATCGGTGAGGACCTCCTCGGCGCGAACCCCGCCGCCAAGGTCCATTCGGCCCAGAAGGAGGTCGAAAGCGCGAAGGCGAAGCGCCATCCGCTGAAGGTCTCCCAATTCAACGCGTTCCTCGCGAGCACGGCAGATTACCCGCTGCCCTCGTCCTCGCGATGGGTACCGCTGATGATGCTCTTCTCCGGCGCGCGTCCCAACGAGCTCGCGCAGCTCCAGGTCGACGACCTGCGGCTCGACTTCAATGGCAGGCCCCACCTCAACCTCCTCACCGTGGAGGACGATGATGGGGATACTGGGCCGGATGTGCAGAAGGCGAAGAAGCGGAAGGAGGACAAGCGCTCGATCAAGACCGCAGCCGGGCGACGCATGATCCCGATCCACCCCGCTCTCATCGAGATGGGCTTGCTCGACCTGTTCGAACGGCGTCGCATGACGACGGGGAAGGCTGACAGCCTCCTGTTCGACGACGTGAAGTGCGACGCTTACGGCCACTACGGCCGGGAGGTCTCCCGCCGCCTGAACCGCCGGCTGCGCGCGGTCGGCATCACGAACAAGCGTATCTCACTCTACAGCCTGAGGCACACCTTCCGCGATGCCTCCGTCGAGGCGGGCATGCCTGACCAAGCGCGTCGCAAAATGATGGGGCACGCTCTTGAAGGCATGGACGGCATCTACGGCGGTGCGCTGCTCAGCCCATCTGAGAGCAATTGGATCGATAAGGTCGCCTACGACGGCCTGGACCTCGGTCCCTACCGCGTCCTGCGGGAGGCGGTCTCAGGACGGAGGAGGTCCTTCATGGCGCGCGCCTTCGAGCGAAAGGCGCGCCGAGGGACCGGCAAGTAGCCGGACTTACGGCACCATGGGATCACGGCCTGACCTTACGCGGGACCCTTCGAGTTCGTGACGAAGTTGCGGCTCTGCAGGGCCGATTGATAATAGTCCTCGTCCAGGAAGCGAAGGATCTTCTTAAGGTCGGCCTTGCCCGCCGGCATCGCGATGGCATCCTGCCCGCCGACGCTGACCGTTTGCACATTGATGCCGAAGGTGCGTGCCACCCTCTGGATGGTGGCGGGGTCGACGTTGTCGAGGATCTGGCTCTGGCTGATTAGCGTGACCTTCCGCCTGATCCAGGAGTCCGCGCCGTCCACGAACGCCTGCGCGTTCGCGAAGTGCACCGTGTTGATCTGAGCGAAGGCCTGCAAGTCGGTCGTGGTCGCCTCGACGTAGTACGCGCTGAGGTCAAAGATCTGCCGCAGGAGGTGGAAGCTGAGGAACTTCAGGCTGCTGCCGATGATAGCCGCCCCAAAGATCCGATTTAAGCCCTCAATGTTCCGGACTGGATCAACCTAGAGTGGGCGAGGAGCCGCTGGTCAATCAGGGGCTCCTCGCGTTCGTCCATCAGAGATTTCAGAGGCGACAGCGACGTCAGGCCGCGGCCAATAGGGACGGTCGTCGACTATGGCTTGCCGCTCGGCGCCACGAACGGGTTCCTCTCGGTTGCCGAGCCGTTCTTGGCGTAGCATGCTTCCAGCCGGTCGAGTGCGGCGGCGCTCTTATCCAGCGCCACCTTGATGGTCGCGCCCTCACCCTTCACGTCCAGGCCGTCGGCGAGCTTCAACGACTTGAGGAACCGCTCGTCCTTGACCGGCAACGACACCACGTTGCCGGAGGCGGCGACGTCCGCCTGCAGCGTGGAGGATCCGGCCACCAACTCGACCGGATAGCTCTTCCCGCGCCCGAGCTTCCATTTCGCCGAACTCATCGTCAGGTCGAGCCCCGCCGCGTCGCGGGTGAACCGGACCTCGACGCCGTCGTCCGTCGTCCGGGTCATCGTGCAACGGTCGAACTTCTGGCCTTTCAAGACGGCGTCGACCTTCCAGGGACCGATGGCGACGGCATCCGCCGGAGTCTCGGCACGGGCTGCGATGGATACAGCCGACAGGGCGAGGGCGGCGATGGCAAGGCGCATGTGGGTCTCCCGGTTCCGTGGACGGGACCATCTCATGAGAAGGCCGGGGGTTCCCGGACGCCAAGCCGCCCTCGGCCGAGGTCACGAACAACAAAGAGACAAGTCTCCCGGTTGAACGCGTCGGCGCGCCGAACCCGCCGCAGCCTACCTTCTGCGCTCGCTCTGCGAGCGGCCAGTCACTCTCCCTCGCCCGGTCCTTTGACATCGGATGACGGGTCACGCTCGTCCGGAGCCGGCGGTAGGTGAGCCGGCGGCAATCGCCCCGGACTGGGCGGCGTCGGCAGGCCGGCATCCTCGTCCGCCGGCGGCAGTTCGTCGGGTCCGGGCCTGTCACTCATCGTGATGTCTCCCATGGTCGCGCCGACGCGACGGGCGTCACGCGTTTCCCCTGAAGCTGGAGCCGCCCCTGCCTCCGCGCCATTGCGTTTCGGCACCTCAGGTCTTCGGGACCTCCATGCCGCGCCTCACCGCCGGCCGTTCGCCTACCCGCCCCAGCCAAGCGTGCACGTTCGCGATGTCGGCCAGGGTCCCCTCTAGCGGTTCCTTCAGGAACGACGTGGCCGCCAGCGTCCAGGCGTAGCAGGCCATATCGGCGATGGAGTAGTCCGTTCCCGCAAGGTACGGCCCATCGCCAAGGCGCCGGTCCATGACGTGCAGCAGGCGGTCGGCCTCTTCGGTGAACCGCTTGATGGCCAGCGGCGCCTTCTCGTCGGAACGTACCGCGAAGAAGCCGAGCTGGCCCAGCATCGGCCCGAGGCCGCCCATTTGCCAGTGCAGCCATTCCAGCGCCTTGTAACGGGCAGGCCCCGAGGGGGCGAGGAAGCGTCCCGTCTTCTCGGCGAGGTAGGTGAGGATCGCGCCGCTCTCGAACACCGACAGGGGGCCGCCCTCCGCCTCGTCGTCGACGATGGCCGGGATCTTGTTGTTGGGCGACACCTTCAGGAAGTCGGGGGCGAACTGCTCGTCCTCGCCGATGTTCACCGGCACCACCGTGTAGGGCAGCCCGCACTCCTCCAGCATGATCGGGATCTTGCGACCGTTCGGTGTCGACCAAGTGTAGAGCGTGATCATGCGCGTCCCTTCGCATTGCGGCATCCAGCGATGCCGGTCCCTATCGAAGGGTCGCGGATTCGCCGGGCTTCAGGTGGGGGTCGCCACCATCGGGGCCTCCGAGGGACACGTGATCGTTGAGGCGTCCCAGGTGCTCGAAGACGTGCTCAAAGGCATCGGTCACGGCGCGCTCGAAGGAGTTGTCGCCCTTGCCCTGCGCGTCCTTGAGGGCCGCCAAGAGCGCGCGGTGCTTCTCGGTATCAGCCGACATCGTCTTCTTCCTCCCTACTGGTTGCAGGCCCGGTTCTGGGAGCCAATTTGCCTGGGGCAAGGCGGTTCCCGGCGGTCATGTTGGCCACGGTCTTCAGATCCCGGAAGACTTGCCTGCCTGCACGGCTTGGCGGCCCGGGCACGCTCCGGTGACGTGCATCTCGTCTAGGGGTATGCGGGACCGCCCTCATTCCAAGCCCATCGTAAAGGAGACCCGCGCGTGGAGCGTGCCGCGAACCTAACCACGGACGATTTCCGCGCCCTCGCCGACGCGCTGCCCCAGATGGCCTGGGTCGCCGAGCCGAACGGCGACATCATCTGGTACAACCGTCGCTGGTACGACTACACTGGCACCACCCTCGAACAAATGCGAGGCTGGGGCTGGCGCGACGTCCACCACCCCGACCACGTCGAGCGCGTCGTGGAACGCATCAGCGAGGCGTTCCGGACCGGAGAACCGTGGAAGGATACCTTCCCGCTCCGCGGCGCCGACGGCGAGTACCGATGGTTCCTATCGCTTGCGCAGCCCCATCGCGGGCCGGACGGCGCCATCCTGCGCTGGTTCGGGACCAACACCGACATCACCGAGCGCAAAGCCCTGGAACGCCGGCTCGCCCGTCACGCCATCGACCTGCGCCGGTCGAACGAAGAGTTGGAGCAGTTCGCCTACGTCGCCTCTCACGACCTGAAGGCGCCCTTGCGCGGCATCGAGAACCTCGTCGGGTGGATCGAGGAGGATCTCGAAGGCTCGCTGACCGGCGATGTCCGGACCAACATGGAGCTGCTCAAGAGCCGGGTGCGACGGCTCGACAGCCTGCTCGACGACCTGCTTGCCTACTCCAGGGCGGGACGGACCGACGCGACGATGGACACGGTGGACACGAAGGCGCTCGTCGAGGAGCTCGCCGTCCTGGTCAGCCCGCCCGAGGGGTTCAGCATCGAGGCGGCATCGTCCTTGCCGACGTTGCACGCATCCCGGGCGCCGCTCACGCAGGCCTTGCAGAACCTGATCGGCAACGCCATCAAGCACCACGACCGGCCGGCCGAGGGGCATATCAGGATCGAGGCCAAGCCGGCGGGGCCCGCGGTCGAGTTCGTGGTGACCGACGACGGGCCGGGTATCCCCGAGCAGTTCCGCGAGCGCGTGTTCGGCATGTTCCAGACGCTCAAGCCCCGCGACGAGGTCGAGGGCAGCGGCATGGGGCTGGCCATCGTGCGCAAGCTCGTCGACCGGCTGGGCGGCAAGGTCTGGCTTTCCGACGGGCCGGACGGGCGCGGTCTGGCGGTGCATTTCACGTGGCCGCGCGACGGCCAGAAGGGACAGGCGGATGGGCTCGACGGTTAACATCCTGCTGGTCGACGACGACGAGGTCGACGTCCAGGGGCTCAAGCGCGCCTTCAAGAAGAGCAAGATCGGCAACCCGATCACCGTCGCCCGCGACGGCGTCGAGGCGCTGGAGATCCTGCGCGGCGAGAACGGGCATGCCAAGCTGCCAAGGCCTCACCTGATCCTGCTCGACCTGAATATGCCGCGCATGAACGGCATCGAGTTCCTGGAGGCGGTCCGCGCCGACGAGGACCTGCGTTCGGCGGTGGTGTTCATGATCACCACCTCGAAGGCCGACGAGGACCGGATGCGCGCCTACGGGCACAACGTCGCCGGCTACATCGTCAAGCGCGACCCGGCCAACACCTTCATGGAAGCGGTGGCGTTGCTGGAGCACTACTGGAAGGTCGTCGAGTTCCCGGCATAGTCGACCCAGTGACGAACCCAACCCGCATCCTCCTGATCGACGACGACGCGGTCGACCGGGCCGCGGTGCGGCGTGCGTTGGCCAAGTCCGGCCTTGCCCACATTCTGACTGAGGCCGCTGGCGGCGAGGAGGGCCAACGTCTCGCCTCAGAAGCGACCTTCGACTGCGTGCTGCTCGACTTCCGGCTGCCGGGCATCGACACGTTCGCGCTGCTCAGGACGCTGCTGGCGGCCGAGAGCGAGGCGCGGGCCGTGCTGATGCTGACCGGCGAGGCCGATCCGGATCTGGCGACGCGGCTGATGCGGGCCGGCGCGCTGGACTACATCGACAAGGCCGAGGTTACGCCGTCCGGCCTTGCCCGGGCGATCCGCTTCGCCGAGGCACGGCGGGCCTTTCAGTCGGAACTCGCCGCCGCACGGCGCGAGGCGGAGGCGAAGTCTCTCGAACTCGACACACTGAACAGACAGAAGTCCCTGCTGTTCTCGATCATCGCCCACGACCTGCGCAACCCGTTTCAGGCTCTCCTTGGCCTGTCGGAGGTGCTGGGCAAGGCCGTGGCGGCGCGCGACCCCGCCTCCATCGAGCGCCGCGCCAAAGGCATCCACGAGGCGGCGACGCAGGCCTACGCCCTGCTGGAGAGCCTGTTCTCCTGGGCGAGCCTTCAGATGGACACCATGACGGTCACCCTCACCGATGTCGACCTTGACGCCCTGGCCGCCGGGGTGATGCAGGGTGCCGCCGAGGCGGCCGCCGACAAGGGCCTCACCCTGGTTTCGTCCTGCGACCATCTGGTGGTCCGGGCTCAGCGCGACATGCTCGCCACGGTGCTGCGCAACCTCGTGAGCAACGCGGTCAAGTTCACGCTCCCGGGGGGGACCATCACGGTCGCCGCCCGCCGCGCGGGCGACGATGTCGAGATCTCGGTCGCCGACACCGGGGTCGGCATGCCGCCGGGCAAGGTCGACGACCTGTTCCGGCTGGACCGGCGGACGACCACGAACGGGACGGCGGGCGAGCGCGGGAGCGGCCTGGGCCTGCTGCTGTGCAGGGACCTCGTCGAGCGACAAGGCGGGGTGCTGGGCGTGAGGAGCGCTGTCGACCGCGGCACGACGTTCAGCTTCGCGCTGCCCGGGGTGGCCGACCGCACCGACGCTAAGAGGGAGGCGTCCCCGGCGGACAGGTCGCGGACCGGTCCGTCCATGGCGATGGGCGCTAGCGGCGTTTTGAGGCGCCACCCTGGCCGCAACCGCGGGACCGGCGGCGAGTTGTGACAACGGTACGCAATCAAAGGCCCTCTCCGTCCCGGGCTCAGGATCCCGCTGCCTGAACCCAGGACGGGAGGAAGCCCCGGTGTCATGTCGAGAGAAGAACGACCCCATCGGGGTCGACCTGCGGCTCCTCCTGGCCGCCGTCGAGGCCGCCGGCGAGGCCATCCTCATCACCACGGCGGACCTCGACGAACCGGGACCGACGATCCTCTACGCGAATCCGGCTTTCACCCGTCTCTCCGGCTATGAGGCCGACGAGGTCCTCGGACGCTCCCCGCGGTTCCTGCAGGGTGCCCGGGCCGAGCGCGGCCCCCTTGCCACCGCCCGCCGCTCCCTCGTGTCGGGCGAAGCCTTCCGGGGCGAGGCGCTCAACTATCGCAAGGACGGCTCGACCTACTGGGTCGAGTGGCTGATCACCCCTATCCGTGACGCCGACGACCGGATCACCCACTGGGTCTCGTCACAGCGCGATGTCACCGAACGCCGCGCTTCCGAGGACCGGCAGGCGCTGATGGTGCGCGAACTCCATCACCGGGTGAAGAACACCTTGGCGACGGTCCAGGCTGTGCTGAACGCCACCCTGCGGTCGGCGATGTCGCCGGTCGAGTTCTTCGACGCCTTCACCGGACGGATCCTTTCGCTCGCCCGGACACACGCGCTGATCACAGAGGACGAGGCCCAGGCCGCCTCGTTCGAGGGGTTGCTCCGGGCCGAACTCGACCCGTACGCGGAGGGCGGACGCGTCTCGCTCGCGGGCCCGGACGTGCGGCTCGCCTCCGGGCTGGCGGTTCCGGTCGGCATGGCCCTGCACGAGTTGACGACGAACGCGCTCCGGCACGGGGCCCTGGGTCATCCGGGAGGTAGGGTTGTCGTGACTTGGCGGGTCGAGGACCAGGCGGATATTCCGACGCTCGCGTGGACCTGGGACGAGCACGACGGGGCGCCGCCGGCGCTGCCGACACGCGAGGGGTTCGGTTCACGGCTCCTGAACAAGATCCTCACGGTGCAGACGGCGGCAGAGGTCGATGTCGCATTCGATGCCGACGGGCTCCGGATCTGCGTCCGCATGCCCCTGGTCACAGCGTGAACGCAAGCGAGTGCCGCCAGGTCCCGTTCCGTGACGATGGACCGTCGGCGATGGACGAAAGGGCGGTCCCGGCCGCAGTGCGTTCGTTCGACGCATGGTCTTGGGAACCCAGGTTTAATTCGGCACGGCCGCACATCGCGGCCGTCCGTGTGCAGGCGGTACCGGTACGTCGACCGGCTGCCTTTTCCCGCCTCGTCGAGGCTGGCTCGCCTCACCGCCATCTGCCAAGAAGACTCCCCCGGGTGAGAAGGGCCCCTGCGACCGCCTCCATGAATGCTTCGACACCGCAGCGGGATGTCACCGACCCCGGGCGCCTCGCGGCGCTGGACGCGCTCGACATCCTGGATACGCCTGCCGAGCAGGGGTTCGAGGACGCTGTCCGTCTCGCCTCGCGCCTCTGCGCCGTCCCCGTCGCCCTGGTCAGCCTCGTCGGGGCGGACCGCCAGTGGTTCAAGGCCCGGCGGAATTTCCCGCCGTGCGAGACGGACCTGGAACGCTCCGTGTGCCGGTTCGCGCTGGGCGAGCACGACCTCCTGGTGATCCCGGACCTCACCCTCGACCCGCGCACCGCCGCGAACGCCCTCGTGACCGGAGAGCCTGGCATACGCTTCTACGCGGGGGCGCCCCTGAGGCTGTCGAACGGTCACGTCGTCGGTTCGCTGTGTGTCATCGACACGTTGCCGCGGCCGGAGGGGCTCACGGTCGAGCAGGCCGAGGATCTGCGTGCCCTGGGAAGGCAGGTCGTGGGACTGCTGGAGGCCCGGCGCGCGGCCACCGAAGCCGAGGCGGGGACGGTGCGCGAGCGGGCCGCGCAGGTCTCGGCGCTGGCTCATGCCGAGGAGAGTGAGGCACAGAACGTGGCGTTACGTGCCAGCGACGAACGCGGGCGCCTCGCGCAGGAAGCCGGGGGCGTCGGCTTGTTCGAAGTGGACGTCGTGACCGGCACGATGCAGGTCACCCCCGAGTTCTGTCGGCTCTTCGGCGTCCCGGTCGCCCCGTCCTATCCGGCCTCCGCCCTCGAAGCCCTGGTTTTGCCCGAGGACGCCGCCGTGCGTTCCGATGACCGAAGAAGGCGGGAGGGCAGCGCCTCTCTGGACGTCGAGTATCGTATCCGTCGCGCGGACGATGGGGTCGTTAGATGGATCGCCCGCCGCGCCAATTTCAGGCGCGATGACTCGGGGCAGGTCATCGCAATGTCGGGCACCGCGCGCGACGTGACGGAGCGGCGGGCCATGCAGGATGCCTTGCGGGCGGAGGAGGCGCTGGCCCGGGAGAACGCCGACCGGATGCAGTTGGCGCTCGCGGCCGGTGCGATCATCGGAACGTGGGTCTGGGACATCCCCGGCGACCGGTTCACCGTCGACGAGGCCTTCGCACGCTCCTTCGGGCTCGACCCGGCGCTCGGGCGCGAGGGCATCCCGCTGGCGCAGATCGTCGCGACGGTGCACCCCGACGACCAAGAGGGTCTAGCCGCGGCCATCGCCGAGGCCATAGCGCGTGGCGGCGCATACGCCCACGAGTACCGGGTTCGCCGGGCGGACGGACGGTACTACTGGATCGAGGCGAACGGTCGCGTGGACCGTGCCTCGGACGGGACGCCGACGCGCTTCCCCGGAGTCCTGCTCGACATCGAGGAGCGGCATGCCGCTCAGGAGGCACAGCGCGCGAGCGAGGCGCGCTGGCGGGCCCTGGCCGAGCTCGGCGACCGGCTGCGCGACCTCGCCGACGTGCCGTCGCTCGTCCAGGCCGCCGCGGAGGTCCTCGCGCGGATCACGGGCGCGACGCGGGCCGGCTACGGCGTCGTGGATGCCGTGCGCGAGACCGTCGAGGTGCTCACCGACTGGTGCGCGCCCGGCCACGTCTCAGTCGCCGGCTTGCATCACTTCCGCTCGTACGGTTCGTACATCGAGGACCTGCGGCGCGGCGAGGTCGTCACCGTGGCGGACGTCTCGGTCGACCCGCGGACCCGGGATGAGGCGGAGGCGCTGCTGGCCATCGGCGTCCGGGTGCTCCTCAACGTACCCATCGTGGAGCGGGGCCGCCTCGTCGGCATCGGGTTCGTCAACTACGCCGCGCCTCACGAGTTCTCCGAGGACGACCTCACGTTTGTGCGGGCGGTTGTCGACAGGGTCCAGACCGCGGTGGCGCGGGTCCGCGCCGAGGAGGATCAGCGCCTGCTCAACGAGGAGATCTCGCATCGCCTCAAGAACTCCTTCGCAATGGTGCTGTCCATCGCCGGACAGACCCTGCGCGGCGTCCCGGACCGCGCGCCGGTCGAGGCGTTCGAGCAACGTATCCACGCGTTGTCCTCCGCCCACGACGTGCTGCTGCGCAAGAGCTGGGCGGCGGCGCCGGCGAAGGACGTGGTCAGGGCCGTCCTCGCGGGTGCCGGCCATGGCGACCGCATCGACGTCTCCGGCCCGGAGATCGACATCGGCCCCCGCGCGACCCTTTCCCTGTCGTTGCTGTTGCACGAGCTCGCGACGAACGCCGCCAAGTACGGCGCCCTGTCGGTGCCGGAGGGGCGGGTGGCCGTCGCCTGGCGCCTCGACGGCGAGGGAGAGGACCGGGAGGTCGAGTTCGACTGGTCGGAGCGCGGCGGTCCCCCGGTCGTCCCGCCCGCCCCGGGCGGCCGCAAGGGCTTCGGCTCACGCCTGATCGGCATCGGGCTCGCCGGTTCGGGCGGGGTCGACCTCCGGTACCCGCCCTCCGGTTTCCAGGCGACGATGCGCGCGCCGCTGGCACACCTGCAGAATTCCTGAGGAACCGATGGATCATCCCTTGCCGCCGGCCCGACCGGTGGTCCTCGTAGTCGAAGACGAGCCGCTGCAGCGCATGGACGCCGTCGACCTCGTCGAGGGGCTGGGTTTCGAGGCCGTCGAGGCAACGAGCGCAGCCGACGCTGTCCTCATCCTGACGAACCGTCCCGACATCCGCGTGGTCCTCACCGACATCGACATGCCGAACGGGTACGACGGGATGAAGCTGGCTGCGACCATCCGCGACCGCTGGCCGCCCATCGAGATCATCATCGTCTCGGGCCGCCGCATGCCGCGGCCCGAGGAGATGCCGAAGCGCGGCGTGTTCTTCGCCAAACCGTACAAGCGCCGGGAGGTCGAGGCGACGTTGCGACGTCTGACGCCCTGACGAAGCCTCGACCGCCCGACGCGTCCATCGTTTCCTCGACCGAAAGGGGACGCGGCGACGGATCACCGGGCGGAGGCCACCCGGGACGAGGTCGTTCCGGCCACGGGATGTCGACGGCGAGTCGGTGCAGGCCGAAGAGGGCCGCGGCCGTCAGCTCGCCCTCGTCGGCGACTTCAACGTCGCCCATACCGAGACGGACCTGGCCAATCCCCGCGCCAACCGCTGCAACGCCGGCTTCCTACCCGAGGAACGGGCCTGGGTTGATCGCCTGCTCGCATCCGGTTTCGTCAATGCCTTCGGGCAGTTCGAGCCCGCCGGCGGCCACTACACGTGGTATAGCATGCGCCCGACGGTCAGGGAGCGGAAAGTCGGGTGGCGGCTGGACTACGCCTTCGTCGACCCGACGCGGCAAGGTAGCCTCGCCGCCTGCCGGCACCTGACCGAACGGACGGGGTCGGACCACTGCCCGGTCGAGGTCGAGTTCAAGACTTCGTCAAAGGAGGCGGCGCCCTGAACGGCGTCACGCATCTTCTCGACCGTAGCCCCAATCGTCATTGCGGTCGTTTGTGAGAGCATCGGTCCGCCACGGCACGCGTTGACACGTCCTCCCGCCCGTAGGGCGGACGGATGGACGATGCCATGCAATCCGACACGCCACGCCCCGGGGACGAACCGTTGCTGCCCATCGGCGACCCACCTCCTGATCCCACGCCCCCCGAGGGCGACCCACCCAGTGATCCGCCGGCTCGCCAACCGCCCTGGCCCATCAACGCGGACGCCGAATAGGGTCTCGACACCGATCCTCGCTCACCTTGCGGACCGGGATGAGCGAGGATTGCACTTCTGCCGCTTCACCGGCCCGGCCGAGATCTCCGACGCTTAAGGCGGCTGACCTTGTTCAGGACCCGGGAGATCTGCTCGGCCGAATAGGGCTTGTGGAGGAGCTCGAAGCCGTGGGTGCCTTCCTCGGCTAGGACGTGGCTGTACCCCGAGGCCAGCACCACGGGCAGGTCGGGCAGGCGGCGGCGCAGCTCCTCGGCCAACGCGACGCCTCCCATGCCCGGCATGACCACGTCCGAAAAGACAGCGTCGAACCCGGCGCCGTCGGCGCCGAGCCGGTCCAGGGCCTCCTCTGCGTTCATGGCCAGCGCCGTCTCGTAGCCCAGGTCCTCCAGGATCTGCGTGGCGAAGCGCCCGACCTCGACGTTGTCCTCGACCACAAGCACGCGCCGTCCCTCGCCCCATGCGAGCTCTCCGGCATCCTCAGGCACCGGTTCGTCTACGGGGATCACCTGCGGTAGGTAGAGGGTGAAGGTCGTGCCCCTTCCGACCGTGCTGTCCACGTCGACGTCACCGCCGGACTGCTTCGCGAAACCGATGACTTGGGAAAGGCCTAGGCCCGTACCCTTGCCGACCTCTTTCGTGGTGAAGAACGGTTCGAAGATCCGCGCGAGGGTATCAGGCTCGATGCCGGTGCCGGTGTCGGCGACGCTGACCGCCGCGAACGGGTTTCGGGACGGGCCGTGGCCGCGGATGGCCGGCATCGCCTGGTCGCAGGCGAGGCGCAGGGTGAGCGTGCCTTCACCCTCCATCGCGTCGCGGGCGTTGATGGCCATGTTGACAAGCGCCGTCTCGAACTGGCTGGCGTCAGCGCAGATGAAGCAGGGGTGATCCGGCACCTCGGCGATGACGCTTATGCGGGCGCCGGTGACGGTGTCGACCATCTCGGCCACGGCCTGGAGCCGTGCGCCGACATCGAAGGTCTCGGGCTTGAGCGCCTGCCGCCGGGCGAAGGCGAGGAGCTGTCCGGTGAGTTTCGCCGCCCGATCCACGGTGTCGGACACCGCGTCCATGTACCGGGCTCGCCGTTCCTCCGGCAGGTCCGGTCGGCGCAGGAAATCGACCGACGAGCGGATGATGGTCAGCAAGTTGTTGAAGTCGTGGGCCACGCCTCCGGTGAGCTGCCCGACCGCCTCCATCTTCTGCGACTGCCGCAGCGCCTCCTCGGCCTGGGCGAGGCTGATCGCATGGGCCCGCTTGTCGGTCACGTCGCGGGCGACGCAGTACAGGCGCCCGTCCGCCGGCACCGCCGTCCAGGACAGCGTCCGGTAGCTGTCGTCACGGGCGCGGAAGCGGTTCTCGAAGGCCAGCGTGGTCGCTCCTCCGGCAAGCCGCCGAACCTCGGCGCGGGTTTTCTCTCGGTCGTCGGGATGCTCCAGCCATTCCGAGGTGCGCCCAACGACGTCCCGCGCCTGCCAACCCAGGATCTGGGACCAGGCCGGATTGACTGCCAGCCAGATGCCGTCGGCATCGGCGACGCCGAGCATATCGTGACTGACCTGCCAGATCCGGTCGCGCTCGGCCGTGCGGGCGGCGACTTCCCGCTCCAGGTCGTCGTTGACCCGGCGTAGGGCGTCCGCCGCCTCGCGCCGCACGCGGGCAAGCTGTAGGTTTGCGCCGACGCGCGCGATCAGTTCCCGGGCCGAGAATGGCTTCGTCAGGTAATCGTCGGCACCCGCATCGAGCCCCTCGACTTTAGCCTCGTCGCCGGCTCTCGCCGAGAGCATGATGACGGGCAGATCGCTCATGGCCGGGTCGGCCCGCACGGCAGCGAGCAGGCCGAAGCCGTCGAGGCGGGGCATCATCACGTCGGTGAGCAAGAGGTCGGGCCGACGCGCACGGGCGGCGACGAGCGCCATCTGACCGTCCGGCACGGCCTCGACGTCGTATCCCTGGGCCTTGAGCAGGCGGGCGACGTGCTCGCGCATATCGGCGTTGTCGTCGGCCAGCAGGACATGGCCCGTGGACGAGACACCATGGCTGACCGGCTCGACGTCGAGGATCAGGTCCTCCGCCCCGGCGCCGCCGTCGATCCAACGCTTGGCCTCGGCCACGAATGCCTCGACCCGTGCCGCGGTCAGGCTTGGCGTGAAGCCTTCCACTGCCGTGCCGACGCCGTCCTGCGCGAGGGGGAGCGAAACCCGGAACGTGCTGCCCCGGCCCGGCTCGCTCTCGACGTGGATGGAGCCGTTGTGGAGGCGGACCATCTCCTGCACCAGGGCTAGGCCGATGCCCGTCCCCTCGAATGTGCGCCCCTGGGCCCCCTCGACCCGGTGAAACCGGTCGAACAGGCGCGGAAGCTCCTCGGCGGGGATGCCCGTGCCGGTGTCGGCGACGGTGAGCACGGCGCACTCGCCTTCCCGCTCGATTCGCACGGTGATCCTTCCTTCGAGCGTGAACTTGAAGGCGTTGGAAAGGAGATTGAGCACCACCTTCTCCCACATCTCCGGATCGAGCGGCACGAGCGCGTCGAGGTGTGGGCAGTCGACGGTCAGCGTCAGGCCCGCCTGCTCGCACAGCGAGCGGAAGTTGCCGGCGAGTTCGGCAGTGAACCGAGGCAGGTCGGTGAGCCGGAAGGCGGCCCGGGCTCGGCCGGCCTCGACCCTGGAGAAGTCGAGCAGACCGTTGACGAGGCGCAGCAGCCTGAGGCCATTGCGGTGGGCGACGGTAGCCAGCGCCCTGTTGTCGGGCAGCACACCGGCCGGCGGCTTGGCGAGGATCTCCTCCAGCGGGCTGAGCATCAGCGTCAGCGGCGTGCGGAACTCGTGGCTGACGTTGGAGAAGAAGGCTGTCTTGGCCCGGTCGATCTCGGCCAGGCGCTCCGCGCGGGCCCGCTCCTCCTGGTAGGCGAGCGCGTTGGTGACGGCTGCGCTGAGGTTGGAGGCGACTTGCTCGCAGAAGACCTGGTAGCGCTCGTCGAACCGCAGGCGCGGGCTGATGCCGATGACCGCGATCCCGCTGGTGCGGCCGCCCGTTCCGGACGTGACGGGCATGACCCGCGCCTGGGTGACCGGCTCCGGCCATGGCCCGCCCGGCAGGCCGGGCATCCGCGAGTCGAGCCCTTCCAGCAGCAGAGGCGTCCCGGTGGCGGCCACTTTGCGCAAGGACCAGGGGTCGCCGTCCGCCTCGCTCGCCGGGGCTAGGTGGGTCATCGCGTCCGGCATGCCGACCTGGCCCGTCAGTATCAGGCCCTCGCCGTCGGCATCGAAGGTGTAGAGCAGCGCGAAGGGCACATCGTGCGGGTCGCCTGCGAGCACCTCGGCGGCGACGGCGTAGGCGTCCGCGGTCGTTTTCGCCTCGATGGACCGGGCGGCTAGGTCGCGCAGGAGACGCGTGCGGCGGTCGGCGACGACCCGGAGTGTCGTCTCGGCCACCGCCGTGAAGATGCCCTCGACGCGGCCCTGCTCGCCGCGGATCGGGCTGTACGAGTAGTAGAAGTAGCACTCCTCGACGTAGCCGAAGCGGTTCAGAGGCAGGAGCTGGTCGTCGGACCACGTCGCCTCGCCCGTTTCGAAGACCGTGTCGAACATCGGGCCGATGATGTCCCAGATCTCGGCCCAGACCTCGGTGCCGGCGCGGCCGAACGACCAGGGATGCTTGTCGCCGACGACCGGCCGCCATGCGTCGTTATAGATCAACGCCCGCTCGGGCCCGTAGTACAGCACGACTGGGAAACGGGTGGTCAGGCAGATGCTGACGGCCGAACGCAGGGACTGGGACCAGCCGGAGACCGGACCGAACGAGGTCTGCGACCAGTCCATGGACCGCATGAGCGCGCCCATCTCGCCGCCGCCCGCCATGAAGCCGGTGTCGACATGTGCCTCGGCCGCGTCAAACGGGATGCCGGCCTGCCGCAGCAGCTCCCAAGCCGGGCGTTCTCAACCAGGATTTTCTGATCGGCGCCTTCCGCGCGCACGAAGGGAAGCACGTTATCGGACACGGATCCCGGTCAAATCCATTGGTCGGCAAGGAAGCCGATATTGGTCAGTTGATGAACTAAACCAAGGCCGAGCCCGGGGCATCGGCCTTCATATGCCGGCGTACCAAGCGTAGCCCTGATCCTCCCAGTAGCCGCCCTTGCCCTCGCCGATGTCGGCGAAGCTCTCCAGCACCTCGATGCGCATCACGTACTTGGCCTGCTTGTAGCCGAGGTTGCGTTCGAGACGCAGCCGCAAGGGGGCGCCGTTCGCCACGGGCAGGGCTTTTCCGTTCAGCTCGTAGGCGAGGATAGTCTGGGGATGGAAGGCGTCCACGAGGTCGATGCTCTCGTAGTAGCGAACGGGCGCGTCGTCGCCGGTGGAGGTTCCCTCGGCGGCTTGCTGGCCCCCGGAATCACGCTTGTCCTCCCCCTCGCCCGATTGCTTCGTCATCGCAGGGTTGGCGTTGCCGCCGGACGAGACGTCCTCCGTCCCGTCCCCTTCGGCGCCCTCGTCCTCGCCCTGGTCCATCGTGTCGGCGCAGCGGAACACGACGTAGCGCGCCTGCGGTTTGAGCCGTGCCCGGTCCAGGATCTCGGACAGGGGCACGCCGGTCCACTTGCCGATGCAGCTCCACCCCTCGACGCAGTCATGCCGGGTGATCTGCGTCCGGGAAGGAAGCTTGCGCAGCTCGGCCAGGGAGAGCTTCAGCGGGGTCTCGACGAGGCCGCCCACCTCCAGCCGGTAGTCCGCGAACTTGCGCCGCTCCAGCGCCTTGTAGGCCTTGTCGGGCGGGTCCTCGGTGCCGTTCGGCTTGAACCATGGCGAGATGTCCGCCTCGGCGTACTCGGGCGCGAGCGTCCGCTTAGTGAGGAGCAGCCGTTGCACGAACTGGTTGGCGTCCTCGCCGGTCTTGAGCGTGCGCCGGAACCAGTCGGCCTCGCCGAGACGGTCGCAGCCCCCAAGCATCGCGGTACCGGCCGCTGCGGTGGCGCCGAGCAGGAGGGAGCGTCGGCTGGGAGGCTGGATCATGCGCGGTGCTCCCGGACATCATCCCCCGCCGCGGGCTCGATCCGGCGCTCGATCACAAACCAGCCGGTGAGCATGCCGCGCATGTTGTTCCAGAAGCCCGACAGTACGACGAGGGCGACGTGGACGACGACGAACAGGACCAGCAGGGCCGCGACGACAAAGTGGACGGTCCGCGCCGACTGCCGCCCGTCGAACAGCGTCAAGAGGAACGGGAACGCCGCGTCCATCGCGGGCGACATCGCCAGGCCGGCCAACACCTGCACCGGCAGCAGCACGAACAGGACGACGGCGTAGGTGAGCTTCTGGATGACGTTGTAGCGCTTGGCCTCGTCCCCTTTAGGGAAGCGCAGCGTCAGGTGCTCCCGAACCGAGGCGGGGAAATGCCGGACCTGGTCGCGCTGCGGGACGACGCGGAAGCGCAACTGCCCACTGAACAGGCCGTAGAGCAGGTAAAGGGCGCCGTTCAGGACGAAGGCCCAGGCGAAGAAGAAGTGCCAACTGCGGCCGCCGGTGAGGTCCTGGTCGCTCGGCAGCGTCAGCCACGACGGGAAGCCGCGGTCGGCCGCCTCGCCGTCCGCACCGGTCGATGAGCCGAGATAACCGGTGGTGTCGAACGTGCGGCCCAGGACCGTCGTCACGCCCTTGGGCGGGTCGTCATCGGTCTGGGACATCGCCAGCAGCGGCGTGTCGAAGGTCGAGACCTTGCCCCAATACAGGGCCGGGTGGGCGTTGAAGATCTGCAGGCCGCTCGTCAGCAGAACGAGGAGGCAGAGGGCGTTGACCCAGTGGGTGATCCGGATGACGGCGGGGTGCCGGAACATCCAGCGCCGATGCTCGACCTCGCCGGTGTCAGGGGCGGAGCGCGTCAGGTAGGTCCGTGGCACGTGGGCGACGTATCCTGGTGAACCGCGGGGCGCGGCGACCGGCCCGAAGGTCAAGCCGCCGCGTTCGGGATGGCCGCTTACATGCGGTTCATCATCATCTTCCGCTTCATCATCCGGCGCTTCATCATCTTCTTATGCATCATGCGCTTCTTCATCATCATGCGCTCGCTGTGCGTCATGCGGACCTGGGTGACGCCGGCGGGGGCCGCCTGAAGGCCGTTCGGGCCCATCGGGGCGGCCGAGGCGGCACCGGTGCCGAGCGCGAGGCCGCCGAGGACCGAGGCGGCGAGGGCGAGGGCGGTGATCTTCATTCGATGTCTCCTGTACGGGGAAGGAATCCCCTGTCGCACAGGGAGGCAAGGCGATGCACCCGCCGTAAGTTCCTGATTTTCTGAATAAATTGCCTGCGGACGATGGCCGTCAGGCACGGTTTTGGGGGCGCCGAAGCGAAGCCTCGCGCCGCGCCCTGGCCGGGCGTATGCCCGTCCGTACGAAGGCTTGTCCTGAAAGGTTTCAGGTTGGGCCGGGAAAGGCGTCCCTGCCGTCATGCCGACGGTGGCATGACGGTGGGATCAGGTCCCGACCCGCCATGCGCGGCGTCATGCCAGTTCGATGGGGGCCAGGACGCGCCAATCGGCGCGGATGCGACGTCCCGCCTCGATCCGCACCGTGAACCCCCGTCCATCGAAGAACTCCAGGAGCGGCATGGTCAGGTTGCGGCCGATGCCGGCCGTCTCGCGAAACCGCCCGACCGTCAGCAGGCCCTCGGGATGCTCCCGCGCCACCGCGTCCGCGATGCGCGCCAGTTCGGCGACTGCCTCCGGCAGCGCGTAGTAGCTATTCGAGACACGCACGAGCCAGCCGAGGCGGCCGACCTTATCGAGGAGGCGGCGGAGTTCGTCGGGCTGGCGGCCCAGGCGCTCGGCGAGCACGGTGAGGCGGGGCTGGTCCAAGCCCGCCTCCTCCAGCACGGCGCGAACGGTATCGTAGACGACGGCGTCGGCCGGACGCAGGCGCGCCACGTGGCCGGGCAGGTGTAGGAGCGCGCCGCGTCGTAGGACCCGTTCCGTCCGGACGAGGCCGTCGAGGGCGGCCGGGAGGGCCGGACGGTCCCCGGCCTCCACCGTCGATGCGATCTCGTCGTGAGCGAGTCCGGGGTTGTCGGGCTGCGCCATGTGCGTCCGGGCGAGTTCGGACACCACGCGCGCGGCCAGCACGGCGATCCGTGAACCCTGGAACGCGAGCCGCGGGCCATCCTCAGCGACGACCGCACCCTCCTCCGCGACGAGGGCGTCCAGCGTCGCCGCGGGCAAATTGCGCAGGCGGGCGAGGCGGGCGAGGTCGACCCCGGGTCCGGAGGTAGCGAGGAGGCCTCGGAGGGCGCGGCCGTCATCCACGGTGTCGAGCGCCGCGACGACCGCCCGGCGTTCCGGCGTCCAGGGGCCCCGGCGCGGTCCGTCCACGTCGAGCACCCGACCGCCCCCGAGCGTACGCACGGCCGAGACGTCGCGCAGGACGAAGCGGTCCCCGGCCAGGGCGCCGATCTCGCGGTCGAGCGTGATCACCGCCCGGGCGGTCGCGCCCGGTTCGACCGAGCCAGCCCCAGGGAGCAACAACCGTCCCGTCACCGCGGCCGCCCCGAGATGGAGATGCATCGGGGTACGGTGGCGCAGGGGCCGCCCCTCGTGCGGCAGCACGCGCACGGAGACGTCGAGGCGGGTCGCCGGGTTGTGCAGGTTCGGCGCCAGGACCCATGTGCCCCGACCCACGTCGTCGAGGGACAGCCGGGGACCGACCAGGTTCAGGGCGCAGCGCTCCCCGGCGCGCGCGGTCTCGGCCACCGCGTCGTGGACGCGCACGCCGCGCACCCGGACCTCGCGCGCGCCGGGCGAGACGAGCAGCCGGTCGCCCACGCGGACCGTGCCGGCATGCACCGCGCCGGTCACGACCAAGCCAGCACCGGGCACGGTGAAGTGCCGGTCGACGGCGAGCCGGAAGCCACGGTCAGCACCGGTCGGGACGCGGGAGCCTGCCGTGGCCTCCAGCAGGCGGGCGAGGTCGTCGATGCCTGACCCCGTCAGCGCCGAACAGGCGACGACCGGCGCTCCCGCGAGGCCGGTACCTGCGAGGAGGGCATGTATCTCCGCGGTCACCGCGGCGATGCGCTCCGGGTCGGCGCGGTCGGCCTTCGTCACGGCGACGATGCCGCGGTCGAGGCCGAGAAGGTCGAGGATGACGGCGTGCTCGCGGGTCTGCGGCATCACCCCGTCGTCGGCCGCGACCACCAGCAGCGCGCAGGACACACCGGTGGCGCCCGCCACCATGGTTCGTACCAGGCGTTCGTGCCCCGGCACGTCGACGAAGCCGAGCGGGACCCGCAGGCGACCGTCCCGCGGCGCGTAGGCGAAGCCGAGATCGAGGGTGATGCCCCGGGCCTTCTCCTCGGGCAGCCGGTCGGCGTCGATGCCGGTGAGCGCCTTCACCAACGCGGTCTTGCCGTGGTCGATGTGGCCGGCGGTGGCGACGATCATGCGGCCTTCTCGTCCGCGGAAGGTGGCGGCGCGGGAGCCCCCCGCGCCGCCTTCCGCCTCAACCCTTGATTCGGGTTTCGGCGAGTTCGGACATGCAGGTGTCGTAGGGCGTGAACGCCACCCGGTCCGACACCGCGAACAGGGTGAAGGGCGAGTACAGGAACAAGGCCTTGGCCTCGTCTTGCAGGTACCGCTCCACCTCGCGCACCACCTCCTCCGTCCCGGTCTCCGGCGTATGCAGGAGCTTGTCGTAGAGGGCGTCGAACCTCGGGTCCTCCGGACCCTGGCGCAGGGTCGCGTCCTTCCCGAAGAACTCACGGTGCACGCAGGCCACCGGATATTGCGGCGTCCAGTCGAAATACCATTCGAGCTTGACGTCGAACTCCTCCGGCAGGTCGCCCCGGTCGCTGACGAAGCGGCAGCCCAGGCCGACCTTGGCGAGGCACTGGCCGATGGCCTCCACCACGCCCTTCCAGGCGGGCGAGGCCACGAAGACCAACTCCCGCCCCCCGAGGCCCAGGCCGTCGAGCGTGCGCTTGGCACTCTCGGGGTCGTGTAGCATCGGCTTCATGTCCGGGTCCGCGCCGTAGCGGCCGGGCTGGATGAAGGCCGGGATCACCGTGCCGTAGCCATGCGCTCCGTGCTCCAGCACGAAGGCCTGGTCGATGGCGAGGTTGAGCGCCCGGCGGGCCTCCGGTTCGCGCCAGGGCGAGTCCGGACGGTTCTCATTGAAGACGCCCGTCAGGATCGTCTTCGCCTTCTTCGTCTGGATTTTGCCGTGCTCGCTTGCCGGGAAGGCGTGCGCCTCGTCCGGCGTCAGGTCGAACACCACGTCGACCCGGCCGTCACCGGACGCCACCGACTTGATGCCCTCGGCCTTGCCGATCACGTTGTCGTAGACGATCCGGACCGTCGGCCTGCGGGCCGGGTTCCAGTACGTTGGGTTGGGCTCCATGACCACGCGGTCGGAGCGGCTATCGATGAGCGAGACGCCCTCGGTGAGCACGAACGGGCCAGTCCCCCACGGACCAGGCGCGTCGATGACTCACCAATGACCTTCTGCCGAACCCGTCTTCGGGTCGACGAAGCCCCACTCGTTCCAGAACCGCGTAGACGGTAGGTGCATGCCGCGCAGCTTCATCAGCGCCGCGGAGTCCCCGCCGGGGAAGCGCATGCGGATGGTGCGCTCGTCCACCGCCTCGCAGGTCACGTCCCGGGCGAAGTTCAGGAAGGCGCCCGGCGGGTGCGGGTTGGTCCATTCCTGGACCTTGTCGAAGCCGAGCTTGAACATCGCCGCGTTGAAGGGCTCGCCGTCCTGGTAGACCGCGTCCCGCATCGTGAGTTCGAGGGTCTCCTTGTCGAGCCAACGCCAGCTCTCGGCGAGGCTCGGCTGGCCGAGGCCGTCGTGGTCGACGCGGTTGGCCTCCTCCATCGTGTTCCAGGTGATGGAAAGCCAATTCACCGGCGACGGGTCGACCACCGTCACCGTGTTGTGGGGTCCCCAGGGCTGGCCGCCCCCTGGATCCCCGGTCGCTTGCGCGTCCATGTTTCCTCCTGTGTTCAACCCGCATGGCGTGCGGGCATCGTCCGGCCCATCGCGAGCCGACAAGTTGGAGGGCGCCGGCAATGACGCATGGCCCTCGATAGATCCGCCCGGGTCGCCGGCCATCCCGACGTCGAACCCACGCAGGAAAAGTTCGCCTCCGCAGAGCATCGCCGCCTGCGCGCGGTGCATCCTCAGTCCGGGTCGTCGTCCCGGGCCATGCCCGTCGCGGCGACGCGGTCGGCGAGTTCCTTCAACTCCTGGCGCAGGTCGGCGAGGTCGCGGTCGCCTAGCCCGGTGCGGCAGACTACGGCCTGCTGAGCCTCCGAGACCCTGACCTCCAACGACCGGCCCGTCTCCGTCAGGGCGACGAGGACGACGCGCCGGTCATCGGCACGGGCGCGAGTGACGAAACCCGCAGCCTCCAGCCGGTCGACCAGGGGCGTGATCGCGCTGGACGTGAGTTGCAGCCGGTTGGCCAGGTCATGCACCGCCGTCACGCCATCCTGCCAGAGCGCCAGCATGACGAGGTACTGCGGGTAGGTCAGCCCGAGCTCGCCCAGCAGCGGCCGGTAGGCGCGCACGACCGAGTTCGTCGCGGCGTAAAGGGCGAAGCAAAGTTGGTCGTCAAGCCTGAGCCCAGGCTGCTTAGTCGATGTCGCCATTGAGCGGCGCTCCGTTCAGACCTGAATCATTCACGCGTGAACGATGCTGTCAACCCGTCGGTTTCCCTGGCCGCACCCGAGAACGACACCGGCGCGCAGATCGCCCGAATGCGCGGCGATTGGGTCGGCAGGACCGGAAATGGTGAAATCTTGGCACGAGAGAGCAGGGAGGAGGATTAAAGGCCAGCCTGAGACGTTTATCTTGCCCCCAAATAGATACGGCAATGTCGTTGCCGTCTTCCAGTCGGGTCCACTTAGTCTAGCCGGCATCAGAAAATGACTTGAAGCAGCTTTAGTTCGGGATGTGACTTGGATGGTACATCGGCGCGCCGCGTTATCGTCTAACTTGCGGCGCGATTGGTGTCACGAACAAGAGATTGCTGTGATTAAAAACCTGCTTGGCATTCTGGTTGCGAGCACTGCTCTGACCGGCGCCGCCTCGGCCGCCGACCTGCCGCGCCGCGCCGCCCCGCCGCCGGTGTTCACCCCCGTCCCGGTCTTCACCTGGACAGGCGCCTACTTCGGTATCAACGCCGGCTACGCCTACACCGAGTCGGACACGATCCGGACCGTCGGCATCGGCGCCCTTCAGAGCAACGTGAACAACCTGCTGCGCAGCCCGGCCGTCCGCCTGCCGCAGGACGGGTTCTCTGCCGGTGGTCAGGTCGGGTACAATTACCAGTTCACCCCCGGCTCCGGCATCGTCGTCGGTATCGAGGCTGACGCCCAGTACATGGATCTGCAGCGCACCGGCGTGCAGTCGATCTTCCGCCCGGCCTTCAACCCGAACGTCCTGACCAACACGTACCGGACGGACCTGAGCTTCCTCGGCACCGTCCGCGGCCGGGTCGGCTACGCCTTCGACCGCGTGTTCGTTTACGGCACCGGCGGCTTCGCCTACGGCGACGTGACCCAGCGCGTCGGCTTCCAGACCGCCGCGCCGCTGACCTATTTCGGCAGCCGCTCGCGGATCGATACCGGCTACTCCTACGGCGGCGGCATCGAGTACGCGTTGCCCACCGACTCGTTCCTGAACTTCTTCCGGTCGAACGCGGTGACGATCAAGGCCGAGTACCTGCGCTACGACCTCGGCAGCCACAACCTGCTGGTCGGCTCCGTCGGCGGCCCGGGTGTCGGCTACATCTCCCGCTTCCGGACCGAGGGCGCCATCGCCCGCGCCGGCCTGAACTTCAAGTTCGGATCCTACTGAGATCCGGCCGAGCTGCTCCCGGCGCTGTGCCGGGAGATGCGACGGTGGGCGAGGGGTAGTTGGTCCTCCTCGTCGCCTTCCGCCGCATGAGAGCAGCCCTCCGGCTGACCTTCGTATCCCCAGCCCGATCAAACTGGCCGCGAGGTCGGCTACACCCTGGGAGCCCCCCGCTCCTAGGGTGCTTTTTGGTACGACCACTTCCTAGTCGGGGCCGCATATGCCGAACGAGTGCTCGGGAGCGGTTCGCGAAGGGCTATGGCCGACCAGTCGCTGGTGGCCTGCTCCAGTTGATCCCAGAGCGTCCGCTTCGTCCGGGCCTGCGCCGGAAAGCGTCTCGGCCGTAATCCACCCTGAACGGCCATCTTGCTTCCGACCCAATCCAGTCGAAAAGCTCGATCCGCCTCGGCCGAGAAAGCAGACACCCCACGCCCAAGTCACAGCCGACCTGCGGCCGCCAAGCTGGCACGGTCAACGATTTCGATTGCGCCCCGACGAAGTTCGATCAGGCCCGCCTCAGCCCATTGCCCCAGGAGACGGCTGACCACCTCACGAACGCTGCCGACGTCGTCCGCGAGCTTCTGATGGGTCACCGCGGCGACACCCCGCGGATCGGCCTCGGCCAGGAGTCGTTGCGCGAGGCGCTGCTTCAGCGGCGCGAATGCGACCTCATCGATCAGCGTGAACAGGCCCGACATCAGCCGCGTGTAGTCGTCCATGACGAAGCTGCGGAACGCGGCGCTCTCGCCCATCAGGTGCTGGAACGTGCCCACCGGCAACGCCGCCAACTCGGTCTTCTCCTCGGCCACGCTCTGCGCCGGGAACGTGCCGCCGGACAGCAGGCACTGCGTGGTCAGGGCACAGGTGCCGCCGGGGCCGACCTTGTAGATCAGCACCTCGCGCCCGCCCTCGGACATCCGGAAGATGCGCGTGCGGCCTTCCAGGCACATCAAGTAGTTGGCGCACTCGCCATCGAGTTCGTAGGCGATGGCGCCGGCGTCCAGGACCGGGAAGTGGACGGTTCCCCGGGCGATCTGCAGGTGCGCCGGGCTGAGCGCTTGAAGCAGCGGAAACCGGTCGATCCAACGTTCGACCTTCTGGGCATCCGTCATGGCGGCGCAGTCCCCCCGGCCATGACGACGGGCTGATCGTCCGGCTCGCGTTGCGTTTTTCTCCCGCCGCGCCGGACTTTTGTGACCTGGGTCACCGACCGGGTGCAGCGGGCCGGCATAGCATCGCGCCACAACGAACACGATACGGCGCCCGCCATGTGTGGCGCCGCCGGGAGTGAACCGATGCGCCGCCTCGTCCTCAGCTTCATGCTCGCCGTCCTCGCCGCCGGCCCCGCCTCGGCCGAACAGGACCTGCTGCTCGGCGCGGACATGTCTTCGCCCGCCATGACCAAGGCCGAGATGAGCCGCGCCGACGTCGAGGCGATGATCAAGGCCGCGGACGGCAAGCCGGTCGACCTGCACGACAAGTCCCTCTCCGGGCTCGATCTCTCGGGACTGAACCTCCGGGGCGTCAACCTACGGACGGCGCGCCTTAACAAGGCCAACCTCCATGGCGCAGACCTCAGCGGCGCGAACCTCGAACAGGCGTGGTTCCTGAAGGCCGACCTGTCCGGCGCCAAGCTCGCGGACGCGAAGATGTTCGGGATCACGGCGCGGGACGCCAATTTCAGCGGCGCCGACCTCAGCCGCTCCATGCCCATCGGAGACTTCAAGGGCGCAAACATGAGCGGCGCGACGTTGGTCGACCTCAAGGGCGGGGCTGACATCAAGAACCAGTCCATGGGCCTGATGCGGACGGTATTCACCTCGGTGAACCTCTCCGGCGCGAACCTGAAGGGAGCCAACCTCGGCCGGTCGCGCCTTGAGTATGCCAACCTCAAGGACGCCGACCTCACCGACGTGGTGCTGATGGGCTCGGACCTGTCAGGCGCCAACCTAACCGGCGCCACAGTCACGGGCGCGGACTTCAAGAACGTCGACGTCAGCGGAGCCCGGTTGATCGACCTCAAGGGTCAGGCCGAGGCCAAGGATTGGGCGGAAAGGGTGAACGTCGACCGCGCCGTTACCCAGGCGACCAATTAAGCCGCCCGTCTGCCTAGACGCATCACCAAGGAGACAGACAGTCCATGACCACCCGTCGCTTACTTCTCGGCGCCCTGGCCGCCGCTCCCCTGCTGTTCGGTGCCGCCGCGAATGCCGCCGAGGCGGTCTTCAGCCCCGAGGCCTTCGAGGCGGCGCAGAAGGCGGGCAAGCCGATTCTCGTCCATGTCACCGCGCCGTGGTGCACTGTTTGTGCGGCGCAGAAGCCGATCCTGGCTAAGCTGGAAGCCCAGCCTCGGTTCAAGGACCTACAGGTGTTCGACGTTGACTTCGACAGCCTGAAGGACGTGCTGAAGCGGTTTGGCGTGACGAGGCAGAGCACCCTGATCACCTTCAAGGGTGAGAAGGAGACGGGTCGTTCGGTCGGCGATACCCAGCCGGAGTGGATCGAGGGCGCCGTCGAGAAGGCGTTGTAGGTCGGTCGTGGCCACGACGTTCGGCCTCACGTTCCTCGCCGGCATCCTCTCGGTGCTGTCACCCTGTGTGCTGCCCTTGCTGCCGCTGTTGCTTGGTGCCGCGGCATCGGAGCACCAGCTCGGCCCCGCAGCCCTCGCCGCCGGCCTCGCGCTGTCCTTCGTGGCTATCGGGCTGTTCGTGGCGACCGTGGGGTTCGCCATCGGTCTCGACGGCGATGTCTTCCGTACCGTCGCGGCCATAATGCTGGTCCTGATCGGGCTCGTCCTGATGGTTCCGGCCGCCCAGACCCAGCTCGCCGTCACCGCCGGTCCGGTGAGCAACTGGATCGAGAGCCGGTTCGGCGGTTTCTCGACAGCCGGGCTCCTTGGCCAGTTCGGGGTCGGGCTAATGCTCGGGGTAGTCTGGAGCCCCTGCGTTGGGCCAACCCTGGGCGCCGCGTCCCTCCTCGCCGATCAGGGGCGGGACCTGGGCACGGCGGCGCTTACGATGCTCCTGTTCGGTCTCGGCGCCGCCCTGCCGCTCCTGCTCCTCGGCGCGCTCTCGCGCGAGGTGCTGATGCGCTGGCGCGACCGGATGATGGGGCTCGGCAAGGGGCTCAAAGTCGCCCTGGGCGCCATCCTCGTGGCCACCGGCCTGATGATCGCCACGGGCTACGACAAGGCTGCGGAGACCGTCCTGGTCAACGCCTCGCCGGCCTGGCTTACGAACCTGACCACCCGGCTTTGATGGCGGGCACGCCGTAGACACTCTTCGTCAAACCGTGCTCGGGCCGGCAAAAGGCGAGCGGCGGTGAGAGGGTATCGCGGCCGATGGCGGGCGCCGCGCGAACCCTTCTGACGGCTCGCACGTGTCCCTCCGGACGAAGCCATGCCATAGCTATATCCTGAACCGGCCGATGCGCCGGAGCCCGCCGGAATTCGCTTTCCCGCGGCAAGGGAGGAACCGTGCCGAACGTGGGGACTCCTGCAAACGCGGACCTCGCGCGGCTGATCGCGGCCGTGGCCACGGGCGACCGCCTGGCCCTGCGCGCGCTCTATGACGCCGCCGCCCCGAAACTTCTTGGGATCATCCTCCGTATCCTGAGGGACAGGGACGCGGCCGAGGATGCGTTGCAGGAGGTGTTCGTGCGCATATGGCAGCGTGCAGGCACCTATGATCCGAGGACCGGGCCCGCGACCGCATGGCTCGGCGCCATCGCCCGGCACAAGGCCATCGACCGCCTTCGGCAGGATCAGGCCACCCGCCTGACCCAGGCCGACGAGGACTGGTTCGAACGCCTCGCCGATACAAGCGACGGCGAGGCGGACCTCGCCCGCCGTGACGCCCTCGCGCATTGCCTCGAAGCCGTCGAGCCCGCCCAGCGCGACTGCCTCGTCCTCGCCTATTGCGAGGGCTGGTCCCGCGAGGAATTGGCGGCACGACACGACCGCCCCGTCAACACGGTCAAGACGTGGCTGCGCCGCGGCCTCATGAGCCTGCGCGGCTGCCTGGAGGCGACATGAGCGGCGATGTTGGCACGGGCGCCGCGCCCTTCTGGGCGGAGGACCCCAGCGGCGCAGCTGGGGAGTACGTCCTCGGGACCTTAACCGCCGACGAGCGCGCCGCCTTCGCCTCGGCGATGGAGCGGGACGCTTCCCTTCGCGCGGCGGTGGCCGATTGGGAGGCGCGGCTCGCGCCGCTCACGGCGACGGTCCCATCGGTCAAGCCCGCGCCCGACGTATGGGATGCAATCGAGGCCAGGATCGGGACGGCTCGCTCACCTGATGTCGATGCCGGTGGCGCGACTGTCCGCAGGCTGGAGCGCGGACTGCGGATCTGGCGGTCTGCCGCGGGGGCTGCGACCGCGCTCGCGGCCGGCCTCGCCCTCTGGCTCGCAGTCGGGCCGCGGCCTTCCGCCACCGACCGTCAGTACCTCGCCGTGGTCGACCGCGGCGGCACCCTGCCGGCGCTGATCGTGCGCGTCGATCTCGACGGCGGCACCGTTCAGGTCCGCAGTCTCTCGGCGGAGACGCCGCCGGACCGCAGCCTGGAGCTTTGGTTCGTGGGGGCGAATGCCGCGCCACGCTCGCTGGGCCTCGTCACCGACCCGGCGGCACGCCTGCCCGTGCCGGCCGCCCTCCGTGCCGGTGCGGAGGGTGCGACCCTCGCGGTGTCGGTTGAGCCGAAGGGCGGCTCGCCGACCGGTGCGCCGACAGGCCCGGTCGTCTATTCCGGAAAGCTCCTGCGCGAATGAGGCGGGCTCCGGCCTCGCCGGCGCCCGCCCCCGCGATCAGGGCATCAGCACGCCGCTGACGACGTGGATGACGCCGTTCGACTGCATGACGTTCGGGATGGTCACCGGAACGGTGTTGCCCTTCACATCGGTGACGTAGACTTTCTTGCCCCTGGCCGAGACGGCGAGCGGTTCGCCCTCGACGGTGGTGAGCTGGTTCTGTCCCTCGGGCTTCTTGGCGAGCGCCATCAGGTCCTTGGCGGTGTAGACGCCCGGGACGACGTGGTAGGTCAGGATCTTCGTCAGCGTCGCCTTGTTCTGCGGCTGCACGAGGTTTTCCACCGTGCCCGGCGGCAGCTTGGCGAAGGCGGCGTTGGTCGGCGCGAACACCGTGAACGGGCCCGGGCCGTTCAGCGTGTCGACAAGGCCGGCGGCCTTCACGGCGGCGACCAGGGTGGTGTGATCCTTCGAGTTGACCGCGTTCTCCACGATGGTCTTCTGGGCGTACATCGGCGCGCCGCCGACCATCGGGTTCTTGGCGAGCGCCGGCGCAGCGACGAGGCTGAGGCCGAGAGCGAGGCTTAGAAGGGTCTTGGACATGGTGTCTCCCTGATACTGCGCCCCTCCAGGGGCGTCGCAGGGTCCTACGGGGATGGGCGGGGGAAAAGTTTCAGGCCTGCCCGACGCCGCCGTGAATACGTTCGAAACCGCGGGTCACTTCGATTGCAGTGATCCGGTGGTATCGGTCAAACTCGACCGAAGCGGGTTTGAAGGCATCTCCTCGGCAAGCGCCAATTTTCTTTATCCACAGGCGTCCACATAGGCTCATTGTCGCAAGCTCGGCCGCTTGCGAGGAACCGTCGCCGCATGTTCCTATTTTGTTCTGTCAGGTTCGCGGAGCAAAAACATGCAAGCCAGCGGCATTACCATTGGCCTGCCCATGCCGGTGCCCCTTCTGGCTCGACCGGTCAGGGCAGGCTTCCCGAGCCCGGCGGACGATTTCATCGAGGATGAGATCGACCTTCAGCGTCTGCTCATCGCCAACAGGCCGGCGACCTTCCTGGTGCGGGTGGCCGGCGATAGCATGGTGCTGGCCCGCCTTTTCGATGGGGACCTAGCGGTGGTCGACCGCTCGCTCACGCCGCGAAACGGCGACATCGTCGTGGTCGACATCGACGGCGAGCGCTCTTTCAAGGTCTGGCGCCGCCAGGGCCATCGGGTAGTCCTGGCGTTCGCCAACCCGCGCTTCCCCGAGTTCCGGTTATCGCCCGGCGCAGAGATCGAGGTCTGGGGCGTCGTCTCCGGCTCGATCAACCCGAGGCGCCGGAGCGAGTGAGCGCCCGGGCCTACGCCCTCTCCGACGGCAACTCTTTCTACTGCTCCTGCGAGCGGGTGTTCGACGCCCGGCTGGCCCGCGTGCCCGTGATCGTGCTGTCGAACAACGACGGCTGCGCAATCGCCCGCACCGCCGAGGCCAAGGCCCTCGGCATCCGCATGGGCGAGCCGTACTTCAAGATCCGCGACATGTGCCGATCCCAAGGCGTGCGAGTCTACTCGTCGAACTACGCCCTTTACGGCGACATGTCGGCCCGGGTGAACACGGTCTACCGGAGCTTCTCGCCGCGCATCGAGATCTACTCCATCGATGAGAGCTTCCTCGACCTCTCGGACGTCCGGGAGCGGGACCGGGTGCCGCTCGCCCGGGACATGCGCGAGACCGTGCGGGCCTGGACGGGCATCCCGACCTGCGTCGGGATCGGCCCGACCAAGACGCTCGCCAAGCTCGCCAACCACGTCGCCAAGAAGGTGCCGGAACTCGGCGGGGTCTGCGACCTGACCGACCCGGTCCAGTACGAGCACTGGATGGTCCGCATCCCTCCCGAGGACATTTGGGGCGTCGGGCCGGCAAACGCTCGCAAGCTCCAGGCGCTCGGCTGCGAGAGCGCGGCCGACGTGCGCGATCTTGACACCCGGGCGGTCCGCAAGGCGATGACGGTGGTCGGCGAGCGGCTGGTGCAGGAACTGCGCGGCATGGCCTGCCTAGACCTTGAAGAGGTTGCCCCGACCCGGAAGGGATGCGCGGTGACCCGGAGCTTCTCCGACCGGGTCGAAGACCTCGCCACCATGGAGCAGTCGGTCGCCACGCATGCCGCCCGGCTCGGGGAGAAGCTCCGACGCGAGGGGCTCGGGACCGACCACGTCACGGTCTTCTTCCACACCTCGGAGCACGATTGCGACAGGCCCCAACGGTCGGTGTCGACGGTGGTGACGCTTCCGGAAGCTTCAAACGACACCCGGGTCCTCGTGAAGGCGTGCCTGCACGGCGTGAGGAAGGCTTGGCGCAACGGCTTCCGCTACTCGAAATCCGGCGTGGTCACTACCGACCTCGTCCCACTGGATGCCTCTCAGCGGGCCATCCCCGGCCTTGGCCAGCTCGACCGCGAGCAGGGCGCGGCGCTCATGGCGGCGCTGGATGCCTGTAATGCGCGTTTCGGCCGAGGGGCTGTCGTGCCGGCTGCGGCAGGGTTCGCGCGCGAACGGGTGTGGTCCACCAAATTCGAGATGCGCTCGCCCCGGTACACCACCCGGATCGACGAACTCCCGACAGTGGCGGCGGCCTAGCCTCAGCCCGACTGGGAGCCGAGACGGTGGATCCGACCCCAGCCTGCCTTGCGAGCCTCCAGGCCCGGTGCGATCATCGCAGGCTTAGTGGAGCCTTCCCCCGATGATAGCCGCGGTGCCCCATCCTTCCCGCTGACTAAGGAGCGCCTCGTCGACCACTTGGCCTCCACTACTTCGGAGGCCAAGTTGCCCAGGACCTTCTTCACTGCGGACAGCCACATCGGACACGCCACTGTCCTTAAGCCTAGGATGAACCAGCCCCGAACATTCGCCACCATCAAGGCGCATGACGAGGCCCTCGTAGCCGCATGGAACTCGGTCGTCAGGCCTGACGATATCGTCTGGCACCTCGGCGATTTCGCGTACAAGTGCGACCTCGCCTACGCCTCGTCCATCCGAAAGCGTCTAAACGGACGCATCCGCCTCGTCCGCGGCAACCACGACGAGATCGGCGAGCGCCTCGATTGGGACGGGCCGGTCGTCGACGTGCAGCGCGTCTTCGTCCAGGACCCGGGCATGCCCAAGCCCCAGGGCATCTGGTGTAGCCACTACGCCCACCGGACCTGGCCGCACGCGCATCATGGTGACCTGCACCTCTACGGCCACTCGCATGGGAGCCTGCCCGGCACCCGCACCAGCCTCGACGTCGGCGTCGATTGTTGGGATTGGGCCCCCGTGCGGTTGGAGCAGATCCTGAAGCGCATGGCCGCGACGCCCGAGACCATCCCGGCCGCTTGACCTCAGACCTGGGCGACGATGCGCGCCATGTCCGCGTCACCGCGGCGATAGCCCCGCCGCGGCGCCTCCGAGGCCTCCCCAATCACGGACAGGGCGAGCGCCTCGTCGAGCCGCAGCATCTTCCAGCCAGTGCGCTCGCCGCTCGCGCTGCCACCTCGGACCTGCCAGACGCGCATCACCGCGTGGCCCTGGCGGGTGAAGCCGCAGGCGTGAACTTCCACCACGCGGGCGTAGCCGTCGTATCGGACCTCCAGGCAGCGCCCTTGCGCCAGCGCTTCCCGGGCTGTCTCCATCCTCATAGCCGCGACCTCCCGTCCCGCAGCGCCCGGAAACCGTAACGCGTGACGGGTCACGTTACCTGAAACGCGTACGCCACCGAGTCGAACCGCCACCGTCCCGGGCCGCCGACCGGGGGCCTGGGGTTATCCTCTTAACGACACGGAACAAAACGGGTTCGGCGCGCATGAATCCGGAACTTGGCCGGCAACCCGACGGGGGCTTCCATGCGCGCCCGCGCCCGCACGCACACCGAGAAGCCCGGCCCCGCGTCCAAGACGCCGGCCAAGTCGAAGCCTGGACCGCGCTCCCCGGCCAGGCCAGCGGCCCCGCGCCCGAAGCCGGAGAAGCCCGAGGTTCGGATCTTCGTCTCCTACTCTCACCGAGACGCCGACGCCCGCCAGCGGCTGGAGACCCACCTCGCGCCCCTGAAGCGCGAGAGCGTCGAGACGTGGTTTGACGGCGACATGAACGCCGGCGACAAGCTCGACACCGAGATCGCGCGGGAATTGCGCAAGGCGCACGTCTTCGTAGGCCTGCTCAGCCCCGACTACCTCGCGAGCAACTACTGCTGGAAGATCGAGTACAAGCGCGCCATGGGCCGCCGCGCGAACGGCACGATGCGCGTCGTCGCCGTCGTGCTGCGCCCCTGCGACTGGAAATCAACTACCGCGGCGGGCTTCAAGTTGCTGCCCGAGGATGGGCGCGAAGTCACCCGCTGGCGCAGCGCCGACGAGGCCTTCCTCAACGTCGCTCAAGGCATCCGGCGCGTCGTTGCCGAGGTCCGCAAGACGTTGGCTGGGGCAGCACCCAAGCCGGCCCGAAAGAGGCCAGCCGCCTCGAAACCCGCGACGCGGCCGCCGACAAAGCCCGATCCGAAGCCCCGTCAGAAGCCGGGCCCGAAGCCTGGGATGGTTCGCAGAGGTGCAGGCACGACCGCAGGGACGCGCCGCCCGCCGGCCAAGGGGCGTAAGTCCTCGCCGAGGCCTTCGCGACCATGAAGAGGCACCAATACACGAGGATGGATCTTCCGCAGCCGGCCATACCAGCCATCGGTGCCGAGGAAGGCATCGCGAAACTCGCCGCGCTGACTGTCACGTTCGAGAGGGAAGCGTCGTTTCCCTGCCCTGCATCGAACATAGCCGGGTTCGCGGTCGAGGACTTCCACACGCTCTCGGAAGCCCTTCGGAAGCACTGACGCCCTCGCATCGCACGTCGAAGCGGGACGTGCCCGGTACGGCGGTGCTTGCCCGCGGCAGGCGCCTCCAAGTCACGGTGCACCGGGTCGCCGGTGGACAGGTGCGTCCGGCCGGGCGCCGAGCCGTCAGGCCGGTCCGACTTTCGGAGCCGGCCCGATGCCGTCGAGAAGGTCCGGACCCTGACGAGCCTTCCATTTCCGGAAGACCGCCAGGGCGGACTTGTCGGTGATCCCGTGCCGGGCCGGGTTGTTCTCGTCCAGCACGCGGCGCAACCTTTCCGGCACCTCCCGGTGCCAGAACTTGGTGTGGTTGGGGCCGACGTCCCGTCCGAGTTCCTGGTAGGCGCCGTTGCCGGCCCAGCGGAGTCCCTTGGCGCCGAGGAGCACCCCGATCTCGCTGGCCCGGAACCCAAGCTGGCTGCCGATGCTTGCCGCGGTGCAGGTGTAGATCACCGCTGCCTCGGCCGAGACGGTCGGCAGGTCGGGGGACGCTCCGCTCCCGGCGACCCGGGCGAACGCCTCCTCCGCCTTGCCGGTCCTCAGACCATGCAACTCGGTGACGAGGAGCTCGACCCCCCGGGTGAGACGCTCGATCATCTCGCCCTGGCGCTGCAGGCGCTCGCCCTGTTCCCGGACCCGGGCGTCCTGTTCCTGCCGCTCGGCCCGCAGGATCTCGTTCTGCTCCCGGAAGTGCGCCGCGATGGTCTCCCCCACGTCGCGTGCGAACTCCTCCATCCCGCTGAGGGGCTTCCTCGGCGGGAGGTGATGCAACACGCCCATGGTGGGACGCTCGTCGGTCATGCGGCGGCGGCCTCAGGCTCGGCCCGATGGACGGCGTCGAAGGCCACGTCCGCGGCGAGCGCGGCGATGCCGTCACGGTCCACGTCCGGGCGATGCGAGAGTTTCTCCCGCAAGGTGGCATGGGCACGCCGGCGGTCGTCGCGCTCGATCTGGGCGAAGACCTCCTCGGCCTCCGGGTTCTTGATCCCGGCGGCGAGCATCTGGCGCCGGGCCAGGTACGGGTCGCTCGCCAGCGCGCGGATGAACCTGTCGGCGACCTTGCTCTGCGGGACCTTGCCGCGCTCCCAGCGCGTCCAGGTCTTCGGGCCGGTCGAGAGGATCAGCTCCATGTCGGTCTGGCGGAGCTTGTACTTCAGGCGGATCGCGCAGAGCTCCTCGGCGGACAGCAGGCCTTCCAACTCGCGCACGGCCGCGGCATGCGCGAGCTCGTGCTGCGAGATCTGGGAGCCGCGATAGCTGACGTTGCCGCAGGCGGCGCACACCATGCGCCGGTCCTCGAACGTGACCTTTCGCCCGGACCGCTCGACGACGAACGGCTCGACGCGCTCCGAGACCGAGATTTCCTCGCAAGCCTGGCAGGGCTCAAGTGTCATCGGTCAATATCCTTCTTGAACGACGTGACGACCAGGAACTCGGTGCCGCCGCTGGCGGTCGCGACGAGCAGCTTCAGGAACATCCAGTCGGAGCAGTCATCGACCCAGATCGAGTAGTAGTCCGACACCGTGGTCGGGTAGTGCTTCCGGGTCTGCTCGGACTTGGTGAAGTGGGCCTCCCCGAGCTCGGTCTGGATGATCGCGAAGAGATCATCCGAGTCCAGGTCGCGGCGCCGGAGCTCGTCGAGGACGGGGGTGAAGAGCTGGCATCCCTCCTCCTCGCAAGCCAGGCGCCTGACCTTTTCCAGCGGATTGTGTGGCGCCATCCAGCCTCCAAGAGGTAGCACCGTGCTACCCGAACTTCAACCGCGACATAGTGCTGAGGTTTCCGCATTCCCGCCTACGGTTCGCCGATGGTTGGCGGGACGCGGAAGATTTTACGCGCCGCGTGTGGCGCGGTTCCCCGCGCCGCACGCGGGTTCGCGGATCATGTAGCGACGCGATTCGGTGCAGTTTCGGCGGTCGGGCCCGCCATCCCGGCACGACCGGCACCATGGAGGCGGGCAGGTCTCCCAGGAACTGCCGGGACGTGTTGATCCAGCGCAAGGCCCCCCGAGCCGGGCCAGCCTCATCTCGGAGGTTGGAACGGACGGGAACGGACATGACGACGGCTGCCGTGGACTTGCCCGGGACGAAACGACCGGCGGTCGCGGCATGGCTGCCGGGCCTGCGCGGGTGGTTGGCCGTCCTGCCGCTCGCCGCTCTCTGCGCCGGCCTCGCCGCGCAGGCCTCCGGCCGGGCGGACATCGCCGCGGCGGCCTGGACCCTCGCGACGCTGGCGGTCCTCGGGGTCCTGATGATCCATGTCGTGACGAGCCTGGCGAAGGGGGACGTCGGCCTCGACCTCGTCGCCCTGCTTTCGATGGGCGGCGCGCTCGCCCTGTCGCAGCCGCTGGCCGGCGCCGTCATCGCCCTGATGTACGCGGGCGGCCAGTCGCTGGAGGCGTACGCGTCCGGCCGCGCCGGCAGGGCGATGACGGCTCTGGTCGCGCGGCAGCCCCGCACCGTCATGCGCGAGGACGGCGGCGTGCTGACCGAGGTGCTCCTGGCGGCGCTGGTCCCGGGGGACCGTATCCTGATGCGCGTCGGCGACGTCGTGCCGGTGGACGGCCGGGTCGCCGGGGGCCGCGCCGTGCTTGACCGTTCGAGCCTCACCGGCGAGGCGCTGCCCGTCACCGCCCTCGCGAACGAGCCCGTGCTGAGCGGGACGGTGAACGCGGGCACGCCGTTCACGCTGGTCGCGGATCGGCCCGCGGCCGAGAGCACGTATGCTGGGATCATCCGTCTCGTGGAGGCGGCGCAGGCCCGGAAGGCGCCGATGGCCCGCTTGGCGGACCGGTACGGGCTCGCCTTCCTCGTGCTCACGCTGCTGCTGGCCGGGGGCGCCTGGCTCGCCACCGGCGACCCGCTGCGGGCGCTGGCCGTGCTGGTCGTCGCCACCCCGTGCCCGCTGATCCTGGCGGTCCCCGTCGCCCTCGTCTCCGGCCTCTCGCGCGCGGCCGGCATCGGCGTGCTCATCAAGGGCGGCGGCGCCCTTGAGATGCTGGCCAAGGTCCGCGTGCTGGTGGTCGACAAGACCGGCACGCTCACCCACGGCAATGCCCGGTTGAACTCCGCGCGCATCCTCGGCGTCAACGACGAAGGCGAGGTCCTGAGGCTCGCGGCGTCCCTCGAACAGGCCTCTGGCCACCCGTTGGCCCGGGCCCTGATCGAGGAGGCGGCCCGGCGCGGCCTGCCACTCGCGCAACCCGAGGGCGTCGAGGAAATGCCCGGGGAAGGCGTGTCCGGCTCGGTGGAGGGGCGCTCGGTCGCCGTCGGGGGGCCGCATCTCATGCAAATGCATGGAATCGGCTTCCCGGCACCGGCCGAGCCAGGAAGCATCTCAGCGGTCACGTCGACGGTGCTGATCGCCATCGACGGCGCCCCGGCCGCCGTGTTGGCGTTCGCCGATCCGCTGCGGGCGGACGGCGGCAACGCGCTCCTGGAACTGCGCGCGTGCGGCATCGAGCGTGTGGTGCTCGCGACCGGGGACAGACGGGCCGTCGCGGAGGCGCTCGTCGCCGGGCTGCCGGTCGACGCGGTCGTCGCCGACCTCGACCCTGTGGCCAAGACCGAGACCGTCGCAGCCGAGCGACGGAACGGACCGGTGATGATGGTCGGCGACGGGGTCAATGATGCGCCCGCCCTGGCGGCCGCCGATCTCGGCGTGGCCCTCGGAGCCCGGGGCGCGGCGGCGGCTGCCGAGGCGGCCGACATCGTCCTGCTGGTCGACAGCTTGGCGCCCCTGCCACGGGCCATCCGCATCGCCAACCGGGCCCGCGCCATCGCGCTCCAGAGCGTGTGGGTCGGTCTCGGCCTCTCGCTGGCCGGCATGGTCGCGGCGGCCCTGGGATACCTCTCACCGCTACAGGGAGCGCTCCTGCAGGAAGCCATCGACGTCGCCGTGATCCTCAACGCCATGCGCGCGCTCGGCGGTACCGGTCACGGGCGCGCGCACGACGCATCGACTGCCCCGGACCTTCCGTAAGGCCCGCGGAGCGGCACCGGCGGGCTTGCGCTGGATCAAGGTCGGTCGATCCGCCCCGGGCCAGGCTTTCCGCGCCGGGACCGGCGCACGGTGGAGGTGGCCATGGACTTCGCGAACATCCTCGTTTCCGCCGACCTCGGCGACGCGGCACCGGACCGGGTGCGCCTGGCTGCAGGATTGGCGCGACGCTTCGAGGCGACCCTCACGGGCGTGGCGGCCCATCAGGTGCCGGTCCCCATCCTGGTGCGAGACGTCTACGACGCCACTCGACAGGAAGAGCGCAACAAGGCGCTGGTCCGCGAGATCCTCGAACAGGCCCACGACATGTTCGACCGCAGCGCCGGGGAGGAAATCCGCACGGAGTGGCAGGCCGCGCTCGCCGGGCCGATCACGCATCTCGTCGAACAGGCGCGCGCCGCCGACCTCGTCGTCGTGGGCCGGCGCGGGCGGGGCGACGACGACCCGGGTCCGCTTGGCGTGCCGCCCGGGCCGGTGCTGATGGAGGCGGGACGGCCCGTCCTCGTCGTACCGCCCCGACTCGTGCACTTGCATGCGGCCCGCATCGTCGTCGCCTGGAAGGACGGTCCAGAGGCGCGGCGGGCCGTATCGGCGGTGCTTCCCTTCCTTCACGGTGCCGACGAGGTCGCGGTCGTGACGGTCGGTGGCGACGGGCGGCACGAAGGGACGAAGGCCGTGGCCAGTCATCTCGCGCGGCACGGCGCGCACGTGACGACCCACTTCCTGGAGGCGACAGACAGCGACGGCGACGAGATCCTGGACTTCGCCCTGCGGCAGGACGCCGACCTCATCGTCATGGGCGCCTACGGCCATTCGCGGCTGAGGGAATGGATCTTCGGGGGCGTCACGCGCGAGGTCCTCGAACGCGCGCAGGTCTGTTGCCTGATGTGCCACTGATGCGCTGGTCCCCCGCCATCCTCAGGGTATCGGCGTCGATCATCCTGGCCCTCATCGCGCCGCATGCCTCGGCCTCCCCAGCGGACCGTGGCCTTGCGTTCGCCCGGGCGCATTGCGGGCGCTGCCACGCGGTCGGCCCGAGGCGGACCAGCCCGATGCGCGAGGCGCCGTCCTTCCGCACCCTCGCCGACCACTTTCCAGTCGGCGACCTCGCCGATTTGCTTGTGGAGGGCGTGGACCGCCGGCATCCGGCCATGCCCGACTTTCGGCTCACGCCCGCCGATGCCGCCGACCTTACGGCCTATCTCGAAGGACTGCGCCATGGACGGCGCCCGTGACAGAGGCCGTCGCGGATGCGGTCCGCGGCGGCCTCGACTACGGCGTGCACCTCACTCGACGAAGCCCCAGCCAGCCTCCAGCGCGGCGCGCTCCTCCTCGTTCAGCGGGCCCGGCCATTCGATCCTGTTAGGAGCCCGCACCTGGGGAGGTGCCCCATCGGTCTTCGACTGCGCCGCAGCCGGCTCGGACAGGCGACCGCGTTTCCGCGACCGCAATGCCCGGTCGGTCGCGACGCTCCGAGGAGGATCTCGCTCCGTCATCGTCAGCCTCCCGGCTTCAGCGGGACAGGAACAGGGGTGCCGGGCTGCCCCTGAGGAATGAGCGCGTCACGCCGCCGAAGAAGTATTCGCGGGTCGGGGAGTGCCGGTAGGCACCCATCACGATCATGTCCGCCCGGAACAGCCCGGCCTGGGCACGCAACGTGTCGGCGATGCTATCCCGCTTCGGAAGATCGTTGACGCTGACGTTGACCCCGTGCCGGGCAAGATGGGGCGCGAACTCGGCGCCCGGCACCGCTCCATGGATTTCCGCTTCGGTGCCGACCGAGACGATCTCGACCGCTTCTGCCGCGCGCAGGAACGGCAGGGCGTCGTTGGTGGCCCGGGCGGCCTGGGCGCTGCCGTCCCAGGCGACGATGATCCGCCGCGCCGCGAAGGCGTCGTGTCCCGGCGGTACGGCGATGACCGGCCGGCCGCTGTGGAACAGCGCCTTCTCGATCATCTCACGGTCGAGGTCGTACGTGCGCGGACCAATGTCCAGAACCGTCAGGTCGTGCAGGCACGCACGGGCGGCGAGACGGTTCACGATCTCCGGATACGGCAGGCTCGGCGCCTCGGTCGTGCAGACGACGCCGGCCTGCGCGGCATCCCCGGCCGAGCGCTCGGCGACGGAGCGGGCCAGCGCGTCGAGCCGTCGGTCCATGACCGAGACGCCTTCGTAGTCGAATTCGCCGAGCCAGGCGTCGTCGCCCGAGAGGCGCCAGGAGGCCGACTGGACGGTGAGGTGGGCGCCGGCTGCCTTGGCCAAGGTCAAGCCGTAACCGATGGCCGACGAGGCCTCCTCGCGCTCGCCTTCCACGGCGGTCCCGACGAGGACGTCGCGGATGCCCGCCAGGGGCGAAGGACTGGGTCTGGACATGGGAGTTCTCCGGGTTGAGCCGATCCAAAGGTTCCTCCCGTCGTGGCGACACCGCGTTGATCCACCTCAAGCGGCTCGGGCGGCGCGGTATCAGTGGCGGCTCGGACCAAAGAACTACTCTGCGTCGGCCGCGAATACGCACCGGCGGCTGTTCCCCGTAGCGGAATCGCAGTAATGACCGGATGCGCGATGCAGACGCCCTACGGGTGGACACAGGCGAGTTCCAAGACGGCCGCGCGCAGGACCTTTCCGGGTGCGCTTGATGACGGACCCCGTCGACATGCCCAGCGCCGACCGTTGGCGTGACGCCACGCAGGCGAACGACGAACTTCGTCAGACCCTCGACGAGGTCGGCATCTGCGTCTGGTCGCTGGATATCCCGACCGGACGCGCCACCGTCTCGCCGACCTGCGCGCGCCTGTTCGGGGTGCCGCCCGAGCAGCTGACCACCTTCGCAGACTCACAGGCCCTGGTGCATCCGGACGACCGGCAGGCCCGGGCGGACGCCATCCAGCGGGTATTGCGCGATGGCGGGCCTTACGAAGTCGACTACCGGGTTGTTCGGCCTGACGGGCACGTCTGCTGGCTGCGCTCGCGCGGTCGGGTGAGCCTCGACGCGGCCGGCCGGCCGGCACGGCATCGCGGGGTGGTCCTGAGCATCGACGAGCAGAAGCGGGCCGAGGAGGACATCCGGGCCCGCGAGGCGCATCTGCGCTCGATCCTCGACACCGTGCCCGAGGCGATGGTCGTCATCGACGAGACGGGCCTGATCCACTCGTTCAGCGCCGCGGCCGAGCGCCTGTTCGGCTACGCGGCCGGCGAGGCGGTCGGGCGGAACGTCCGCATCCTGATGCCGGAGCCGATGCAGGGCGAGCACGACGGCTACCTCGACCGCTACCGCCGGACCCGGGAACGCCGCATCATCGGCACCAACCGGGTCGTGACCGGCCGGAGGCGGGACGGCTCCACCTTCCCGATGGAGCTCGCCATCGGCGAGATGCGCTCGGGCGAGCAGGTCTACTTCACCGGCTTCATCAACGACCTCACCGAGCACCAGCGCACCCAGGCCCGCCTCCAGGAGCTCCAGTCCGAGCTCGCCCACGTCTCCCGGCTCAGCGCGATGGGCGAGATGGCCTCCGCGCTCGCACACGAACTGAACCAGCCGCTCGGCGCCATCGCGAACTACACCAAGGGCTGCCGCCGCCTGCTGGCACGCCCTGGCCCCGAGGCCATCGCCAAGACGGTGGAGGTTCTCGGCAAGGCCGCCGAGCAGGCGCTGCGGGCCGGCCAGATCATCCGGCGCCTGCGCGAGTTCGTCGCCCGCGGCGAAACCGAAAGGCGGGTCGAGCCGGTCGCGAGGCTGATCGAAGAGGCCAGCGCGCTGGCGCTGGTTGGAGCCCGCGAGCAGGGCATCGTCGCGCGCGTCGTCGTCGACCCGCGGGTCGGCTCCGTCCTCGCCGACCGGGTGCAGGTGCAGCAGGTCTTGGTGAACCTCCTGCGCAACGCCCGCGAGGCCATGCAGCAGGGCGACAGGCGCGAACTGACCGTCGAGGCGAGGCCAATCGGCGGGGAGACGGTCGAGATCATTGTATCGGATACCGGGCCCGGCATCGCCGCGGAGGTCGCCGACAGGCTGTTCCAACCGTTCGTCACCACGAAGCGGAGCGGCATGGGCGTCGGGCTCTCGATCTGCCGCACCATTGTCGAGGCGCATGGCGGGCGCCTCGACGTCGAACGCAACGGCACCGGCGGGGCGACCTTCCGGCTGACGCTCCCGGCCGCCCGTGTGGGGGACCTGCCCGATGGCGACTGACGTGGTGCACGTCGTGGACGACGACCTGGCCATGCGGGACTCCCTCGGCTTCCTGCTCGGGACCGAGGGGTTTGAGGTCCGGCTCTACGAGGCCGGGGCGGACCTGCTCGACGGGCTGAAGAAGCCGGCCGCGGGATGCGTCCTGACCGACATCCGCATGCCCGGCATCGACGGGCTGGAACTGCTGCGCCGCCTGCGGGCTGCGGGGCACGCCTTGCCGGTGGTGATGATGACGGGGCACGGGGACGTGCCTCTCGCGGTGGAGGCGATGAAGCTCGGCGCCTGCGACTTCATCGAGAAGCCGTTCGACGACGAGGCGCTCATCCAGGCGCTGAGGTCGGCCTTGGAGCGTGGCGGGATCGCCGGAGCGGTCGACCCGACGCTGCGCGAGTTCGTGCGTCGCGTCGGAACCTTGAGCGAGCGCGAGCGGCAGGTCCTGGACCACCTCGTCGCCGGCCGCACCAGCAAGGAGATCGGCCGGACGCTCGACATCAGTCCGCGCACCGTCGAGATCTACCGGGCCAAGCTCATGGCCAAGACGCGGGCGGAGAGCCTGCAGGAACTGGTGCGCTGGTCGGTGCTGGGCGGGCTCGCCTGACGCCGGCTTGAGGCAGGTCAAGGCGAGCGCCCGATCCACCCACGCATGATGGCGGCTTCGATAGAGCGCCACACCGAAGGGCGACCGCCATGCCATCGGCCCCTCAGAACCTCATCTACGTCGTGGACGACGACCCGGCCGTCCTGCACTCCACGCGCTTCCTGATCGAGTGCGAAGGCCACCGCGTCGAGACCTTCGCCGACGGCAGCGAATTGTTGGCGGCCTTTCCCGGCCCGCGACCGGCCTTGGTACTACTTGACCAGGTCATGGCGGGGATGGACGGCCTTGAGGTGTTCGGCCGCCTGCGCAACCTCGATGCGCATGTCCCGGTCGTGCTGATCACCGGCCATCCCGACCCGGGCATCCGGACGCGAGCCAGGGTCGCGGGCATTCCCTTGATCGATAAGCCACTGATGTTCGACGCGCTGCTTGGCCTGCTCGCCGACAAAGTCGCCGGTGTTTCGGTCTCCCGAGCCTGAGGAAGGGCGCCCAAACGGGCACCTGTCAACCAAGGCGCCGTCGAAAGTTCGAATCGCAGCAGGCTGCAAAATCGCCTGACGCTCGCGAAACAGGTTCCGGGCCGGGCAAGCCATCGATGTTCGAGGTTGCGCACATCGTGCTGCCCCATGGCGGCGGCACGGCGCTTGGTACGCCTGCGCGGGGCGCCCCTCACCGCGCGGGGGTCGCTGAGCCTTCGGGCGATGGTTTTCTGGGCGTGCTGCCCGTCCGTGCACCCTTCGATGCCCACTCGGGATCGGAGTGCGGACCGCCGGGACCGTCGGTCGGCCCCTGGACCTGGCCGGGGACGACGTCGGCCACACGCTTCCATGACTGCGAGGCGCAGAACACCAGCATGCAGCCTTTGACGGTCAGCGTCGACGGATGGTCGCTCCACACCGTCACGTCGTAGGACTTGCCGTTGTCGGCGTTGTAGATCCTGCCCTCGAAGTGCCCCTCCGCGTTCGGCTTCAGGCCGAGCAACATCTGGTGGCCGAGTTGGGGTCGGGCCTGGAACGCCGGGTTCGGGTTGTACCGGTCGATTTTCGGCTTGCCGTCCTTGTCCAGCGGCTCGCGACCCCAGACCACGAAGCCGCAAAGGCGTGTCGCGTCGGACCCGCAGCGTTCGGTCCTGATGCGGGCGCGACCATCCTCCGTGAGCCAGGTCCCGTACGGTTCGGCGGCGGTGGCGGCGTTCGGCCGTCCGCACGTGACGGTCGCGACGGCGACCACCAGGGCGGCCGTGGCCAAGCGGTAGACTGGAAAAGTCATCGGATTCCTTCTGCGGGTTTCACGAGATCGAAGTCTCAGGGTGCGGTCACGGCATGCCCGGCCGCGTCGTCGCTCGGTCCGACGAACCGTCCGAGCACGCGCCCGATAAGGTTGCCGAGGCTGTCCATCAGCAGGAACACGGCCGGCACGAAGACGAGGGAGAGCAGGGTCGAGACGATCAGGCCAGCGATGACCGCCACCGCCATCGGCGCCCGGAACTCGCCGCCGACCCCGAACGCCATCGCGGACGGGACCATGCCGGCGGCCATCGCGATGGTCGTCATCACGATGGGCCGCGCCCGCTTGCGGCCGGCCTCGACGATGGCGGTGACCCGGTCGACGCCGCGGCCCATCTCCTCGACCGCGAAGTCGACCAGCATGATCGCGTTCTTCGTGACCAGTCCCATCAGCATCAGGATGCCGATGACGACCGGCATCGAGATTGGCATCTGGCAAATAAGCAGGCCGAGGATGGCGCCGCCGATGGAGAGCGGCAGCGAGAACAGGATGGTCAGCGGCTGCAGGAACGAGCCGAACAGCAGGACCAGCACGGCGTAGACCATCATGATCCCGGCGCCCATCGCCATCAGGAAGCCCGAGAACACCTCCTGCATGATCTCGGCGTCGCCGGTCTGCTTGATGGTCACCCCCGGCGGCAGGTTCCGCGCGGTGGGGGTCTGCAGGGCCTCGGCGATGAGGGAGCCCAGCGCCTCCGAGCCCTCCATGTTGGCCTCGACGGCGACGCGCACCGCTCGGTCGTAGCGGTCGATGGCGCCGGGTCCCTGGTCGAGCTCGATGTCGGCCACGACCGCCAGCGGCACGGCGGAGCCGTCCTTGGCGGGCACCTTCAGGCTCTCAAGCCGTGAGACCGCGCCGCGGGCGCTCTCGGGGAGCTGCACGCGGATCGGCACTTGGCGGTCGACGGCGTTGAACTTCGCGAGGTTCAGGCCGATGTCGCCGATGGTGCCGACGCGGACGGTCTCCGCGATGGCGTCGGTCGAGACGCCGAGATCGGCCGCAACCCCCTCCTTCGGCCGGATGCGGACCTCCGTCCGGTTCAGCGGCGCCGTCGACATCACCGAGACGAGGTGCGGGATTGCAGCCATGTCGCGCTGCAGGCGCGCGGCGACCTCGGTGACCACGTCGGCGTCGGGGCCGCTCACCACCAGGGCGAGGTCGCGCTGGCCGCTGTCCCGCAGGGTCCAGGACCGGATGTCGGGCTCCTCGGCGAGAAGGGCCGCGATCTCGGCCTCGACCGTCCACTGGCGCTTGGCGCGCGCGGCCTTCGGCGTGAGGTTGACGGTCAGGGTCGCGAGCCGGGTCTCCTTCTTGCCGCCGACCTGCCGGCCGCCGTCGACGAAGACCGAATTCACCTCGGGCAGCGCCCGGATGCGCGAGACCACGCGGTCGGACACCGCGACCGTGTCGGCGAGCTTCGCGCCCGGCGCCAGCTCGACCATGAACAGGGTGCGGGCATTGTCCTGCTTCGGGATGAAGCCCGAGGGCAGCAGGCCGGTCGACACGATGGAGGCGGCGAACAGCGCGAGGCCCGCGAACAGGGTGATCACCCGATGGCGCACCGACCAGCCGACGAGGCGCGAGTAGGCGCGCATCACCGGCCCCTCGCGCTCCTCGGCATGGCCGTGGTCGCGCAGGAAGTAGGCGGCGAGCATCGGGGTGATCAGGCGCGCCACGAGGAGCGACATGAACACCGAGACCGCGATGGTCAGGCCGAACTGGATGAAGTAGCGCCCGGCGATGCCCGGCATGAACGAGACCGGGGCGAACACCGCGATCAGGGTCGCGGTGATGGCGATGACCGCCAGTCCGATCTCGTCGGCGCCCTCGATGGCCGCCTGGTAGGGCGACTTGCCAAGCCGCATGTGCCGGACGACGTTCTCGATCTCGACGATGGCGTCGTCGACGAGGATGCCGGTCACAAGCGTGATCGCGAGCAGGCTGATGCCGTTGAGCGTGAAGCCGAGCGCGTCCATCGCCCAGAAGGTCGGGAACACCGAGAGCGGCAGCGCCACCGCCGCGATGAGTGTGGCGCGCCAGTCGCGCAAGAACAGGAACACCACGATGACCGCGAGGAGCGCCCCCTCAATCAGGGTGTGCATGGCGGAATCGTACGAGCCGATGGTCGAGGAGACCGAGGAGTCGATCAACTCGAACTGCAGGTCGGGATAGCTCGCCTGAAACTCGGCGATCTTCCTCTCGACCCCGGCCGCTACTTCGGCGTCGCTGGCCCCCGACCCGCGCGAGACCGCGAAGGCGACGACAGGCTCGCCGTTGAAGCGGGCGAAGGTGCGCGGCTCCTCGATGCCGTCCTCGACCCTGGCGAGGTCGTCGAGGCGGACCTTGCGGCCGCCGGGCAGGACGATGGAGGTGGCCTTGAGGTCGCGCAGGGTGCGCGAGGCGGCGAGCGTGCGGATCGACTGCTCGCGCCCGCCGACCTCGCCGCGCCCGCCCGCCATGTCGGCTGAGGTGAGGCGCAGTTGCCGGTTCACGTCGGCGGCGGTGATGCCAAGCGCCAGCAGCCTGTCCGGCTGGAGCACGACCCGGACCTCGCGCGCGACACCGCCGACCCGCTCGACGCCGCCCACGCCCTTCACGCCCTGGAGCGCGCGGGCGATCTTGTCCTCGACCAGCCAGGAGAGTTCGGCGGGCGTCATCGCGGGCGCCTTCACGCCGTAGACGAGGATGGGCAGACCGGCGACCTCGACGCGGCTGATCACCGGCTCGTCGATGGTGCGCGGCAGGTTGATGCGGATCTTCGAGACCGCATCCTTCACGTCGTTGACGGCGCGGTCGGTGTTCACCTCCAGCCGGAACTCGACCGTGGTCACCGAGGAGCCCTCGGTGATGGCCGAGGTGATGTGCTTGACACCCCGGACGCCGGCGACCGCGTCCTCGACCCACTTTGTCACCTGGGTCTGGAGCTCGGACGGCGCCGCGCCAGACTGGGTGATGGCCACCGAGACGATCGGAACGTCGACGTTCGGCATCTTCGTCACCGCGAGCCCGCGGAAGCTGACGAGGCCGAGCACGACCAGCACCAGGAACAGGACGAGGGGCGCGATGGGGTTGCGGATCGCCCAGGCGGAGACGTTCAGGCGCATCGGTCTGCCCTGGCTTTCATGACGTCGGGGTGGTGTCGGGGTGCGACGGCTTAAGGCACGCCTGCTTCGGCGGTGTCCCGGGGCGCGGGCACCGCGGCGACCGCGGGCGTGGCGGGCGGGGCTTCGAGCACCGGGCGGACCCGGTCGCCGTCGCGCAGGAACGAGCCGGCCCGGGCCACGACCCGCTCGCCCTCGTTCAGGCCCGTGCGGACCTCGACGGTGTCCTCGTCGGCGATGCCGGTGCGAACGGTGCGGTCCTCGACACGGTCGCCGGTCACGACGAGGACGCTGCGGCGACCGCCGCCGTAGAGCACCGAAGCCTGGGGGACGCTGACGCCGCGGCTGCGGGCGAGCTCGACGGCGCCGCGGGCGAAGGTGCCGATGCGCAGGCGGGGGTCGGGGTCGAGGCGCACGCGCACCCTGCCCAGGCGCGTCGCCTTGTCGACCTCGGGGTAGACGGCGCGCACGCTGCCGGCGACGCGGGTGCCCTCACCCATGTCAATCCACGCCGGGGCGCCCTCGCGCAACAGCGGCAGTTTGGTCTCGACGACCTCACCCTCCAACTCGATCTCGCCACGCGCGATCAGGCGGAACAGCGGCTCGGAAGACGCCGAGGCGGCGAGGCCGACGCGGGCCGTGCGGCGGCTGACGATGCCGGCCTCCGGAGCCCGGATCTCGGTGCGGGCGAGCCGTAGGGACAGCTCGTCCCGCACGGCGCGGACCTGGGCGAGGTCGGCCTTGGCCATGGCAAGCCCGTTGCGGGCGAAGGCGAGCTTGCCCTCCGCCTGGCGCAGGGCGGAGGTGCGGGTCTCCATCACCACCGCCGTGGTGTTGCCGGTCGCCATGAGCGAGCGCGCCCGCTCAAGCCCCAGCCGAGCCTCGGTCTCGGCAGCCTCGGCCTGCTCGATGTTGCTCTGGGCCTGGGGCACGGCGGCCTCGGCCTTGGCCACCACCGCGTCCTGCTGCGCGATCTGACGGTCGATGAGGTCGCGCGACAGGCGCGCCAGCACCTGGCCCTTGGCGACCCGCGCGCCCTCTTCTACCAGCACCTCGATGACCCGGTAACCGTCGATCTCGGGCGTTACCAAGATCTCGTCGCGGGGCACCAGGGTGCCGGTCACCGCCACAGTCTCAACGGTCTCGCGCCGCGTCGCCTCGACGACGCTGACGGCGGGCGCGAGGAGCGGCTTGGTCGTCGCTGGTGCCTCGTCGCGGGCGAGGGAGGCCGAAAGGCCGAGGGTGAGCAGCGTGGTTCCGGCAAGTAGGACGGCGCGGATCATCGGCTGGTCTCCGGAAGGGCCTCGGCCGCTCGGGGCAGCGAGCCGCGCAGGCCGGCTTCGATGAGGGCTTGGAGATGCGCGACCGCGGTGGAAGGGTCGTACCCGGGCAGCGTCGCCCGGCTCACGATGATGCCCTTCATCAGCGGGTTGAGCGCGTCGAACATGGCCCTGGGGTCGCAATCGGGCGACGTGGCGAGCGTCGCGAACATCCCGCACAGCCACTCGCGGGCTTCCGCCTCGCCCCGTTCGATCAGCGTTGCGATGGCGGGATTACGGGTTGCTTCCGACCAAAGATCCACGCGCAGGACCGCAGCCGAACGGGTGAGATCCGTGAAATAGCGCGTGAGGATGCCGGTAAGGACGGCGCGCTGGCCGCCTTCCCGCTCAAGGTCGGCGAGCATGGTCGCGCCGCGCGCCCTGTCGCGCTCGGCCATCGCGAGGACGATGTCCTCCTTGGCGGCGAAGTAGCGATAGAAGTTTCCTTGGCTCATCGCGGCCTCGCGGGCGAGGTCCGAGATGGTGGTGCGGTGGAAGCCGTTCCGGACGAAGCAGGCCTCGGCGGCATCGAGGATCTCCTCGCGACGCGAGACCTGCGCGTCGCGGACCCCGACGACGTTTCCGGTCCCGATGCTCACGATGCTTGCTCCGCCGTATGGGGGACGACCCGGCTGGCGTCCTTAGCCCGGGTTGCCGTGACGCAAGCGTGCGCCGACGGGGCGAGGCTGGCGCACGTGCGGGCCTGCCAGCCACCGGGGCCGTTTCCGGTCCAGGAAATCAGCGCCGCCCAGCCCAGGATCACCAAGAGGGCGGCGAGCAGGTTGGCTGGGCGCAGGAGTGACATGGCTTCGGCGGCCACACCGGGCCGGTGCGTCGATGCCTGGAGTCCTGGTGCCATTCTCGTTCCTCGCTGCGTCGTCAGATGTGTTAGTGAGCGTTCATTCACATGTCAATGAACGCTCATTCACACCCCCCGGCGACTGGGATATGGCGTCGGGTGAGACATGAGACACATGCGGGTGGAGCGGCCGAAGTTGAATCGCCCCGGGATTTTCGGAGGCTCCAACTCTTGAGAGACTGGAGCCATGACGAAGCATACCCCACCCTTTTCCCCTGAGGTTCGCGAGCGG
>NZ_JBEPKM010000027.1:0-69409 GCF_040544715.1 Methylobacterium sp. 1030
TGATCCTCGTTCCTGATCATCTCGACCTCCTCGCTCATCGAGGGGGTCAGGTCCTCATGGCGTCAGGGGGTCAGTTTGCCGTGTCGCCTGACACCTGTCTCGACCACGTATAGTTCCAGCGGAGTTCCGCCTTAGCCACGAGGGCTTCCCAGGAAAGCGGTTCGCCAGACCAAGCGACGATCTCCGCCAGCAGCCATTCGACCACTTTCGGATCCAGGGCCTTCCGCTGCACCCTGCGTGCGCGATCGACCGTCCCGTTCTTTCCCCGTTTCGGCATCAGACGTTCGCTTCCGGCGTACGGCACGAGATAGCCGGACGGAGCCTTTCGGAAGCGTGACCATTCCTTCGACGCATGCGGTTGCATGGACGCCGTTCCTTCCGGACGCGCGGGACCATCGCGGCCCGGCGGGCTCTGCCCGGACCCGCAGACTTTCGGATGGAAATGCCAGCCGACGGTCCAGATCCGACCTTCGATGGCGCCTCCGCTTCCAGACGATCGTCCGTCCGCGCAGATGCGCCGACGGACCGACCCGGTGGGCTACATCCGTGGAACGGGTGTGCCCATGTCCGACGTCAGCCCGTATTCCGCCGGGTCGGCGTCGATCTCCTCCAGCCCGTTCTCCAGCGTCCGCTCTAGGGCGTCGCGCAGTTTGGGCTGCATGCACGAGATCCCGGTCTCGAGAGCCTCGCGCCATACGGGTCCGCGATCCCAAGCCTCGGACCACGCCATCGCGAGATCGCCATGGCGCCGTACGGTCTCAAGCGCCGATGCCAGAGCCGCAGCCTGATGGAGGTCGCTCGAGCCCTCCGCGCAGCCGATCGTATCGCCGTTGACGCAGGCGGCTACCAGGATCCTATGGACGGCAAACCGCCCGGGCGCCGGAATAGCCACAGGTACCCCGCTCCTGTGCAACAGAACCGATCTGACCGGCTCCCGGATCAGGAAGTCGAGGAACGTCGCCGGCGGAGCGGGCGCATCGCCGAAGTGGTCCTCCTCGTCATCCAGCGTCAAAAGCTCGACCGTGTAGCCCGTATCCGACGCAAACTGCATCGAGACGCGTCCGCCCGGGCCATGGGACACAGCGCGGAACGAGGAATCGACCGCTCGGAGAAAATCCAGCACCGGAGGCGAACTCTCGCCCACAGCAGCCGAGATCGTATCGAATTTGGCCGTACCCACATCGGCCGGCCGCATGACTGCCGAGGGAAGCCGCACTCCAAGGAACCCGCCCAGGCATTGAAGCGCGACCGGGCCGATCAGCACGCCGCCGAACTCGAATAGACCTGCCTCGGCCAGGGCGGCGACGATGTCCCCGGTCATCGGTTCCGGCTGGGGGAATCCCGTCTCGCGCACGAGGGTCGACACGAGCTTCCGGCGTGCCCGGCGAGCGTTCTTGAGGTTCTGGAAGTCCTCGACCCGTCGCGTGATCTCCTCGTCGGTTGCCGGCCCGACGTAGGTCCGCTTGTTCGCCCCATTCACTGCCTGGTCGAAGTACCAGTAGCGTCGACCTTTCACCTCCACAGGGACGAACCGGCCCGAGAGATCGAGGTCGCTCTCGAACGAGGCGTCCATGACGCGTTCGCAGAGTTCTGCGAACATGGTCCGGTACACGAGGTCGACCTCGCGCATCACGCCCTCGTTATACTGTCTTCGCGAATCAAGTATAACACATAGGCTGCGATCTTGGAAGGCGGATATTCATCTTGCAAACCTTTCGGACCGATCGCGATGCGTGTGATGGCCGGCTCCCGGCGTTTCGGCGCTCGTCCGACCGGAGGCACCACACCGACCTTTCGAGGATCATCAACGAGCGCAACGCGTTCGGTTGCGGCCACCCGGCCAATCTACAGAGGTCGTTGGCTGCGAAAGGGGCGCCAACGTGTTAAGGTGCCGGGCTCGGTGAGGGTGGAACGATGGCATCCGAGGTGGCCGACAGAAGTAAGGGCATCGACGCATCCGTCTGGAGCGCGGTGCAGGATTTCGCACAGGCATTGAGCCGGTCCTACGGCAGCCGTGTTCGCAAGCTCGTCGTCTTCGGCAGCCGCGCGAGACGACAGGCGCAGCCGGACAGCGACATCGATGTGGCCGTCGTCATCGATACTCTGGAGGGGCGCCGCTACGACGAGCGCATGCGAATGGTCGACATCGCCTATGAGATCCTCCTGTCAACCGGGATGGATATCCAGGCGTGGCCCGTGACGGTGTCCGAATGGGAGGGCCTGCAGGAACACTCCAATCCGGAACTCCTGGACAACATGAAGCGCGACGGCATCGAGTTCCGAGGCCAGCTTGCCGCCTGACCTGCTCGCCATGTCCGTGGAATCTGCGGAAGCAGCGCGGGATGCATTCGACAACGGTCACTACGATACCGCGGTGAACCGCGCCTACTATGCGACGTTCAACGCCGCCCGAGCTTGGCTTCGCCACCTCGGCAGGCCTGTCGAGGGCAAGCATGGAGCGATCATCAACGACTTCGGCCTGACGATCGTCAGGCCAGGGCTGGTAGGGCCCGAGGTAGGCAGAGCCTTCAACAGGATGCGCGAGTCCCGGAACGACGCCGACTATGGCGAGTCGAGCTTCGTTCCGCACGAAGTTCTGACGATGGTCGAGCAAGCCGAGAAGCTCGTCGACCGCGCGTTCGCGGAGCTTTCCACGAGAACGGCCACCACCGCTCGGCCGCGGCGACAGAGTGCCAGGGAGCGCGCCGAGGAGACTATGCGGACGGCTTTGGTCTCGATCCTCGTCCGGGCCGCGACAGCCCGCGGCCTCGACGTACCTCCCGAAGTCGCGCGGCAGCTCCACGAGGAAGCTTCTCCATCTGACATCGAGGAACTCATCGTCGAAATCGACGGGTCGACCGACCTGCGGGAGGCTGTGGAGCGGAAGCTGGGCCGGCCGCGGCCGGGCGCATGAGCCGTCCGACCAGCTGAACCGTTCCCGGCTCGTCCGCCTCGTACGGCCTGCAACCTATCCCGCGAGTCGGTCGGGCTCTTCCGGGGCCGGCAACGCGGGCAACTGCACGATGGTCCCGTCAGGGATGGAAGCGTCGTCGTGGATGGCCATGATGGCACGTAGGCCGGCAACCAGCCGCTCGTGGTAGGCCACGAAGTTCGCCGCGCCGTAGGTTCCGTCCCCAGCCTCGGCGCGCGCCTTATCCAGCATGATCTCGGCCTCGGCGAGCCGCTTCCGGGCCCGCTCCCGTCCCGCCGGATCGCCTTTCACGACCGCGCAGTCGGCGCACCCTGCCGCGCACGCGCCGTGGTGAGGGCAGGGGGCGGCGGCCCAGTCGTGCAGGCACATGCCGAGGTCGGTCGTGTGGGCGGTCGAGAGGTGCACCTGCAGAAAGGCCGAGCGTTCGACGGGCGGGTGCCTGTCGAACGCGATCCGGATCGGGCCGCGCATCCGGTCGGTCTCGATCATGGTCCGGGCCTTCTCGGCCAGCTCGTACCCGCTCAGGTGATCGTACACGGCGTTCTGGGCGACGTGCCTGCGCCCGGACCACATCGCCATCTCCAGCTGGCTGATGCCGCCGCGCTGCCCGATGGTGTTCAGGAAGTGCCTGAGCTGATGGGTGTTCATCCGGATCGGCGAGCCGTCCGGCATGGCTAGGCCGTGCCGCTCGAAGATCGACCCCGATCCTCCGCGCCCGCACAGGAATTCCTGGACTGCCGGATAGTCGACGAACTCCACCACCGACCGCTGCTCGCCCTTCAGCGAATGGAAGAAGTTGCGGTGTACGAGCATCAGGCACTCGTGCCGAGCCAACGGATGGCCCTCCGGCAGCGTCTCGCTCCGCGAGAGCAGGAAGGCCTCGAAATCGTCCTGCCGGCAGGCGATCCTCCGACCCGGCAGCTGCTGCACCGGGATCCCGTTGTCGTAGATGATATCGCGGGCGTTCCTGCCGAGGTGATCATTCCGGACGCCGGTCAGATCTGCGATCTCGGGAGGCGTCAGTAGACGATCCGGCGGCCCGCCTCCGTAGGGCAGGGGGAGCCAGGCGCGACCCGGATTGTCGTGCATGTACCGCGCGACGGCTCGGGCCGAGGCCGTGATGCGCGTGATGTCGCGGATCGCGCGCTTGGCGACATCCGTCATCGTGGTCGGGATCCACTTGACGTCCCAGGACCACCCTTTCGATCCCAAATACCGGATGCCGTAGCGCATCACCGGCTGCCCGTCCGCGTCCAGCGCCGGGATGCCGTTGTGCGTGGCCGCCTCATAGACCTCCGGATCGACCGGGAGCGTCAGCAACTCGCCGATCCGCCAGGGAGCGCACGCCAGGAGCTGCACGACCCGGAGCAGCAGAAGATCCCGATCGGAGAGGTCCGCAGTCGGGATCGAGCCGAGGGCCGCCAGGGCGGCCTCGCTCGGCAGCTTCGTGTCGCGGGCCGCTTCCGCCTCCGGAGAGATCCTGGTCTTTTGGTCCTCGTGGGCGAAGGGGTTGGCGAAGTCGATGCGCCTGCCGGCAATCCCGCGATCGCTGACGAACTTCGCCATACGGGCGAGGTAGACGCCGATCCGATAGGGAACAGTGCTTTCGGCCACGTCCCGCCTCGCGAGTTCCGCCGCCCGACGGAAATCCTCGGGCTCCAGCAGACATGGGTCTCGCGCCTTGTCCGCCAGGGCGGCGTAGAGGTAGCGGCCGGCACGGATGGCGTTGCCGTGCCCGCTCATGTTCAACTGTGGGCTGGCGGCCTCATGGAGCCGCACGTACGCCTTGATGAACCCGGCGAACGGTTCGAGCATCGGCTCGGCCACGAACGCTGCTTTCCGCCCCTTCATCGAGCTCGCGGTGAACCAGAGGGTCGTCGTGGTGCTCGCGCTCCCGCCGCTCCTCCGCGTGCCTCCGGCCCCGACCGGCCAACCGGTGGCATCGAAGTCCAGGTCGGTCCCGAAGGCGTGGCTCCTCCGAGCCGCATCGACCATGCGACGGTAGTTCTCGTCCGGCGTGCGGCTCCAGAACGGGACGATCTTGGCGTCGCTCATGAGGGACTTCCGATCTCCTTCGCCCGCTCGGCTTGTATCAGGGCGCATCGGTGGACGACGTCGGCGACCGCGAGGATCAGGTCGTCGTTGAGGGCGATCATCCTGGGACCGAGACCGGCGGCCTGCCGCTCGGCGCGTTCGGCCGCGAGCGAGCGCAGGACGTGCTCGTGGGGAGCGTCGATCCAGGGCTGGAAATGGACGCAGACGTAGCAGGCTCGCGGCGCGGCGAGGCCGCAGAAGGCGAAGTTTCCGCAGGTGCCGACCCCCTGGAGGTCGGCGTCGGGGGCGTCGGCATGGAAGATGCGGCTGGCCCGGTCCCCACCTCTCGTGGCCTCGTGTTCGCCCGCGACGAGCTTGCCCATGAAGGCCTGCGCGAGCGGTGCAAGATCGAGCGCGACGGCGGCATCGAGCTTCTCGACGATGTCGCCTTTGAGGTTCACGTAGCTCTGCACCGACTGCAGATCGGTGTGGTCCAGAAGATCCGCGACGGCTCGGGGCGAGGCGCCCTCCCGCAGGAGACGGGTCGCGAAGAGGTAGCGGAACCGGCGCGGAGTCATGCGCAGAGGTTCGCCGGTGCGGGGCGAGCGGACGTCCAGAGCCGCCACGGTATCGCCGACGATCGCGCTGATCTCGCCGGCCGTCGGATGCATGGCGTAGGCGCGACGGACCCCGTCCAGCAGCTCCGCCCGCGGTCTCCGTCGCGGGAACAACGGCAGGGCGAAATCGGGGTCGGGCCAGCCGAGCCGGGCGCGTTCGTCGGCGTTCGCCCGAAGCACCTTCCGGATGACCGCGAGCGCCCGCGCGTCGATCTTGCGGCTACGGAACTGGGTCCGGACGTCGGCGTCGCGCTTCTTCATCCGCGGTATGCGCAGTTCGGCCAGACCGTCGTCCCGGACGACGAGGTCCTCCTCCCGGAGCAGTGCCAGCTGCCGCGGGTTCGCTCCGAACAGGATGCAGAGCCAGACGATCGCGAGGCTCGAAGCCGGCAGGGTGTCCCGCTCCAGGGCCGCCCTCAGCGCGTTCAGCAGCAGCGTGGTCTCGACGTCGTCCAGCGGACCCTTGTCCGGATCCCGCGACCGGACGGCGGCTGCGGCGGGGCCGGTCTTGATCACGGTGTTGCGCAGGTCGATGGCGGCCTGCCTGTCGAAGGCCGGGCAGCGGGTCGAGCACCACGCGAACCATGCGCGCATGTGCACGAGCCTGAGCTTGTGCCAGCGCTCCTCGTCCCGCGCCTGGAAGAACGCCTGTGCGTCCAGCGTGCTGGCGCAATCGCGGGCGTTGGCGAGGCACTGTTCGGCGAAGACGGAAAGCCGGCCCGCGACCTTGATCGTATCGAACGCGTTCCGGACGTGGCTGGGCGACCTGGAGCAGATCAGCGAGACGACATAGTCGGCGGTGGCTTCGAGGATCGTCGACGAGGGGATGGAGATCTTCGACCAGTCGAGCACGATGCGGGCGGTCGCCTCGTGGATGTGCCAGAGGGGTCCGGAACAGTCGACCTGATGTCCAGCCAGATCGACGATCCCATGGCGCGGCCTCGGGAGAAGCGTCGCCTCCCGATCCTCCGGGGCCTGCGGAAGCGCGGCGGTGGCGGTCATGAGCGCGACGATCCGGAGAAGCTGAGTTCCTGAAGCTTGTGCAGGTAGGCCGCGCCCTGCTCGCGGATGTGGCGCTGGGTGTAGTGCTCGCCCTGGTTCGAGGTCTTCGACCAGCCCATCAGGAAGCGCCTGGTCTGCGCCTCGATGCCCGGCCGCAGCTCCTCCGCGTCGGCAAGCTCGGAGAAGCGGTCGTTCCAGGTGTGTCGCAGGAGATGGGGGACGAGGCCGTCGGGGACGTCGGGAGCCGTCCTCAGCTTCCGGAAGATCGCGTGGATGGTCTCCTCCGCGATCGGCAGGCCTCGCTCCGACACGAACACGTAGGGGTTCCGCTTCGAACCGGGATAGACCCTCGGATCGAGCCGCTCCTTCGTCAGCCAGTTGTTGAGCGCGTACGCCGAAGCGCGAGAGAGGGGCAGCGTCCTCGCCGCGGTCTTCGTCTTCGCCTTCCTGCGCCGGGTGTCGTCCGGGTCGTTGTCCCGCCGATGGACCGTGACGACGGGCTGCGATCCCGACAGCATCAGGTCGTGCCTCTTGATGCCGCGCAGTTCGCCGAGGCGGATCCCCAGCTCGTAGAGCAGGAACACGATGAGGAAGTTGCGCTGCTGGTGCCTCGCCTCGAACGGGTTGCCGGCCGACCCGGGGAGGATCGCCTCCAGGATCGCGACGGTCTCGGCATCGTCGAAGCCCTCGCGCGACACGGTGCCGGCGGAAGGCAGGAGTTCGGTCATCTGCGTGACGAACGCGTCGAGACGCATGGCGCCCTCGACGTACAGCGGAGTTCCGCGGACCAGCCGCTGCAGCGCATGGCCGCCGCACCAGCGGACATAGGCGGCGACGGACCGGCATCTCCCGATCCAGGCCCGATTGCAGATGACGCGGACGGTGCCGTGCCTGGGACTTCTGCGGCCGTTCCGAACGGCGACGTCCTCGCGCAGCCATTGCCGAATGGCGACGACCTCGTCGGTTCCGAGGAACTCCAGGGAGCGGACCCTGTCGGCGAGATCAACGCCGGCTGCGTCGGCCCAGGCATGGGCCTGAACGATCGCGGCAGCGGCGTGCCTCTGCGTCGCGAAGGCGCGTCCGCCGTCGCGCAGGACGACCGACAAGTAGAGGTTGGGCCACCAGACCGGTGCCGCGTCCGCATCGAGCACGACGGCGACATCCTCGCCCCAGCTCATGCGCTGCTGGGTCGAGCGCCAAGGGCGAGGCTCGCGCGGGCCTGCAAGAGTGACGGCACCATCCATGCCGACCACGGTGTACGCGGGACGGGCGGGAGGCAACCGAAGGGCGCAGTTTACGTCAAGCGTGCGTAACCAACTGCATATAAAGAGAAAATAGCGAACAGTTTACGAAATCGTGTGACGACGGCGTCGGGCCCGCCGCCTGCGCGTACCGGGAGCGGTCAGGTGGTGCCAAGTTGCGGGACGTAACCGGCATTCGGTCGGGAAGTCATTGATACGTATGAACAATGCGCGGCAGTTTACGGGACGGGTCGGCGCATGCGTCGCGCCTTCCGTCATCCTTGAGCCGCCTCGCCTCCGGCCAGCAACAGTTTACGCGCCGGAGGGATGGAAATCCTCGCAAGCATCTGACGAAACTCGGGAAGCCCCGCCAGTTCACGCGGAGCGCCCGCAGTTTACGCAATGCCGCCGGCATCCAGGCATCAACATACTGAAAAACCTAACTGATTCCTCGCAGTTTACGCGATGGAACACATTACGGTCGACCAAAAGGCTTTCGACAAAAGTTTACGCCGGCCGAAACGGGAAATTTCCCTTTTCGAACCGGCGCTTGGAGTATTTAGTTTACGTATTTAAGTAGATTACGGTCTACCAGCGGTAGATCAGGCTGCCGATGACCGTCGCGGGCGCGCCGCGGTAGCAGAACCCGGCCTGGCAGGTCGTGTAGCTGCGGTCGAAGATGTTGGACGCGTTGATCTGCGCGCGGAAGCCCCTGTACTTCGGGTCGAGGGCCGCGAAATCGTAGGCGACCAGCGCGTCGAACAGGGTCACGGTCGGATTGCGGACGGTGTTCTCGTCGTCGGCGAAGCTCGTCCCGGCGTAGCGGATGCCGCCGCCCAGTTGCAGGCCGGCCAGCGGCGAGCCGGGCGCGAACTGATAGGTCCCGAAGGCGGTGAAGCTGTCGCCCGGGATCCCCGAGAGGGCGTTGCCGTCGATCGGCCGCCCGGTGACCAGGGAGGTCTGGCGCAGATAGCGAAGGTTGAGGTGGGTGTAGGACAGCGTCAGGTTGGTTCCCGGCGCGAAGTTCGCCGTCAGCTCGGCCTCGAACCCTTTCGACTCGACCGACCCGGTCGCGACCTGATTGGCGATGTTGTTCGGATCCTGCCGCAGGAGCGACGATTGCACGATGTCGAACCCTGAGAACGACGTCGTGATGTTGGTGTTCGGGATGGCCGCCTTCACGCCGGCCTCGATCTGGTCGCCGGTCGCGGCCTTGAACGGGTTCCCGTTCACGTCGACGCCGACCTGCGGCGTGAAGGTCGTGGCGTAGCTGGCGTAGGGCACCAGGAAGTCGGTGAGCAGGTAATTCAGGCCGATGCGGCCCGAGAAGGCCCGATCGGTCTGGTCGGCGACCGTGCCGGCCGTCCGGTCGCTCGTGTTCTGGAAGACCCAGTCGTGCCGGCCGGTGAGGGTCAGCACGAAGCGCCCGAGCTTGGCCTGATCCTGCAAGTAGGCGCCGATCTGATCCTGCGCCTGACTCTGGAAGTTCGTGTAGCGCGGCCGGGCGATCACCTGCTGGCCGTAGTTCAGGGTCAGGAGGTTGAGGTCCGGCGCGGCCCCGAAACCGAAGGCGCGCGTGTAGTCGTAATGGGCGTAATCGACCCCGCCGATCAGGGTGTGCTGGATCGGACCGGTGGTGAAGCGGCCCTCGAGCTGGTTGTCGAGGGAGATCTGGCCCAGCGTGTCCAGGTAGGCGCCGGCCGTCCGCGCGCCCAGGGTCCGGGCCGGGTTCAGCCCCGTGATCGAGGTGTAATCGTAATCCGCGCGAACGTCGTAGTAGCGAAAGTTCTGACGGAAGATCAGATCCGGCGAGAACCTGTGCTCGAAGGCGTAGCCGACGCGATACTGCTGCTGCTTGTACTGGTTGAGCGCCGGATCGCCGGAGTAGAAATTGGTCACCCGGAAGCCCGGATCGTTGTAGAAGAAGGACGTTCCCGGCAGGCGCGACTCGAAATACTCGCTGAGGAAGGTGAAGCTGGTGTCGGAATCCGGGCGCCACGTGAAGGACGGGGCGATGAAGGTGCGGTCGTCGTCTCCGCCGGGCAGGTAGGTGTTGGACTGGCGCTTCACGCCGGTCACGCGGTAGGCCATCGTCCCGTCGGTGCCCGCCACCGGGCCGCCGATGTCGAAATTGCCCTGGAAGCGGTCGTAGTTGCCGGCCTGAAACTGCACCTCTCCGAAGGGTACGAAGACCGGGCGCTTCGAGGTCGAGTCGACGATGCCGCCGGGCGAGCCGAGACCGTAGAGGCCCGAGGCCGGCCCCCTCAGGATGGTGACCGCGTCCAGCCCGTAGGGCTCGCTGCGCGGGATCGTCAGGCCGACGGCATTGAGGCGCAGGCCGTCGCGGAAGATGCCGTTGTAGGTCGCGCTGAAGCCGCGGATGTAGAAGGCATCGTAGCGGGGATCGAAGCCGAACACGCTGCTCGACACGCCCGGCGTGTAGGCGATCGCCTGGGCCAGATCCTGCACGTTGCGGTCGTTGAGCTGCTCCCGGGTGACCACCGAGACCGATTGCGGGGTCTCGAGCAGGGGCGTGTTGGTCTTGGTCGCCGCGGGGCTCACGCGCGCCACGTAGCCGGTGACGCCGGAGGGGCCGCCGCCGCCGCCGCTGGTGGCCGCGCTGCCGCCGTCGCCGCGGCTGACATTGCCGCCGCCGCCGACGCCCGTCGGGGCCGCGGCGGCCGGGCGGGCGGCCTCCACGGAGATCTCGTCGAGCTGGACGGCGGCGCCCTGCGCGGCGGCCGCCGGGACCAGGGCGACGGTGGTCAGTGCGGTGGTGGCGAGGAGCAGACCGGACGGAGCGGAACGAAACGACATCGGGAACCCACGAACGCGCCTCTACACGGCGCCCGGGGCTCCCGTACCATCGATCACGGCCGCTCGATCAAGCCGAAAACGTGTTGTAAATCACACACTTGGAAGCGTTCAAATCTACAATCGTTCGCGCCTAGAACTCGAGCGGGGGCTCCCGCAGGGCGGTCGCCTCCCGGGTGCAGGCGGCCTGATCGGGAACCGTCCCGGGGCTGGCGAGGGCGCCGCGAAGCTCGGCGCGGGCCTTGTCGAGATCGGCGCGGAAGGCCGCGTCGCCCATCAGGGCGGCGAAGACCGCGGTGCCGGTCAGGCGTCCCGCGGCCACGTCGCTGAGCCAGTGCACGCCGCAGACGATCCGGCTCTCGCCGTAGGCCCGGCCGCGGGCCAGGATCGGGGTCGCCTTCTCGGGCACCAGGGAGGCGAGGATCAGCGCGTAGGCCCAGCCCTGCGTGGCGTGGCCCGACGGGTAGCTGAAGCTGTCGGCCAGGGCCTGGCTACGCTGCACGCAGATCGGCGCCTCGTTGCCGACGAACGGGCGGAGGCGCCGGTAATGGACCTTGGGTCCCCGCGTCGCCCGGGCGAGATCGAGGCGGGCGCGCTCCAGGAGGTTGATCACCGCCGGCACCCGCGCCTGATCGATCCGGGTGCCGAGCACGCAGGCGAAGTTCTCCAGGACGGCGGCGGCGCCCTCGGACACGTCGTTGGCGGCCAGCTCCCAGCGCGGCGACCCCTTGAGGGCGCGGGTGCTGTTGAAGGCCGCCCGGTCGGCCTTGTCGAGGGGCGCGTCGTGGGCCGGCGGGGAGGGCAGGAACTGGACGGCGTCCGGCACCGCCGCGTCGGCCAGATAGGGCTTCACGGCCGGCTTGCCGGGCTTCAGCGTGTCGGCACCGAGGGACGGGGCCGCCGGTGTTGCCGGGGGGGCCGAGGGGGCTGGGCGGGGGGAATCCTCGGCGCGGGCCGCGACGGCCAGGAGGAGGGCGAGGGCGGCCGGGGCGAGGAGGGGCAGGGACGGCGTGCGCAGCATCGGATCCGGGACTCTCTCGGATGGAATCTGCGGGGCGCGCCCGCTGCCGGAGGAACGGCTCAGCCGGCCCGTTCAGTCCCTGCACAGGCGGCCCGATCTGTCCAGCGTGCGGCGGCCGAGGCGCCTTATGAACCGCTGCATGTTGTAGGTGCGCATTCCGATCGGCGCGCGGTGCGAAGCGTCGTCAGAGCATGGCGATGCCCGGGGAAACGCACGTCGACAACCTCCGATGCAAGCCCGAGGCAAGTTTGCTCGGCAACACTGACCGGTAGATGTTCTATCGCGGGCAGCGCAAAGCGGCACTCTGATGATTGACACCCAGAAGAAGGATCACCGCCGCGAAGAACTTGGGTCCCTCTACGTCATCACGGCGCATGAATTCAATCATGTCGCGAGATCGACGCCGATAGACAGGAGATTTTTCGACAGGGACCTCCCCGCGAAATTCTATTTCGTCGATAAAACCGGCGCGCCACGCGATTTTCGGAGCACGTACATCGAGGAACGCATCCTCAATCCCAGCATCATTGACGCCGGGAGCAGATTTATCGCGGAATGGTCGTTCCTTCTCACTGAATTCGATAAGCCTTTCGCACAGTATCCGTTCTTCGTCGTGTCGTCACGGTTCTTCGAGAAGAATCTGTCCCTACCCCTGGAGCTTCAGACGTTGCTGGCGTTCGCCTTCCCGTGCCTGAAGTGTTACGGATGGGGATACTTACCTTCGTACGATCGAAAGGCCAATTTCCAAGATCTCCAATTCTACAAGGAAGTTGGCTATCTCGGCATCAAGGATGAGGGAATCGCTTTTCTCGACGGGCTGTACGGCGTGCGCTTCGTCGATCAGTACCGCATGATTTCCGATTTTTTCTGCAACTATATCGGCTTCCAATCGCGTGAACATCTTATCGAGTACGTCAAATTCTACCTTCCATTGATACGAAGATTTTTTGACGCAGACTGGAACATCGTTCGACAGCCCGAATTCTACGTGCGCAGAACAGGGACGTATCGGAACGAGAAGCCATTCACCTTCCTTCTGGAAATGGCGTCCCATTTGTTCTTCTACAAGAATAACCTGAGGTTTTGTGGCGTCAGCTACGACGGCATTCACGAAGTCGACGAGCGCGAAACGATCATGAGGCCGATCATAACGTGGGATCAGGCGGGATGACCGGCTAGAACCTTTCCGGGAGCCCTCGAACGGATTCAGCCTTCCCGGATCGCGGCGGCCACGGCGTCCGGATGCTCCTCGTGCGGGCTCAGGGCGCCGGGGATCGCGGCGCCGGTCACGCGGCCGCCGGCGACGAGGGCGTCCATCTCGGCGCCCGAGCGCCGCGGGGCGCCCGCGGGGCGCAGCACCAGGGTCGGCGGCAGGCCGTCGCCGAACAGGGCCAGGAAGGCGTCGCGGCTGCCCACCGGGTCGAGGCCGCCGGTGACGAAGGCGGCGGTGCCGAAGCGGCCGTTGCGCTGGCGGGTGATGGCGTGCTTGTCGCGGATCACCGCCGGGGTGACCCGGGCCGCGTCGGCGTAGACGTGGGCGCGCATCATCCGGCCGATGATCGGCGGGCTGATGTTGATCCGGTAGAGCGCCTCGCCGAGGATCGGGGCCTCCACGGCCCGGCGGATGCGCGGGAACCAGTGCGCCCGCCCCGGCATCGCGGTGGGCAGCGGTCCCCGCCAGGTCGGGGCCACCAGGACCAGCCGCCCGAAGGCCCCCGGGTGGCGCCGCGCCGCCGCCACGAGGTAGCCGGCGGCGTGGCCGGCCGCGACGCCGAGGGCGTAGGGGCCGGGCGCGGCCGCCAGCAGGGCGTCCAGGAAGGCGTGGAAGGTCGCCGGGGCGAGGGGGACCTGCGCCCGCGGCCGGGCGCCGAAGCCCGGCCAGTCGGGGACGAGGCAGCGGTACTCCGTCCCGAGGCGGTCGGCGAGGCCGCGCATCTCGGCCCGCGCCGAGATGGTCGACAGGGCCGGGAGCAGGAGCGCGTCCGGCCCCGCCCCGATCCGGTCGCAGGGGGTCGGCACCGTCCGGCCCGCCACCGTCAGGGTCAGCTCGGACGTCTCCATCGCGCTCCCGCCAGGTCCCGGATGAATCAGGTGCGCAGCAGCTCGTTGATGGCGGTCTTGGACCGCGTGCCGGCATCGACGCGCTTGACGATCACCGCGCAGTAGAGGCCCGGGCCCGGCGTGCCGTCCGGCAGCGCCTTGCCGGGCATCGTGCCCGAGACGACCACCGAGTAGGGCGGCACCCGGCCGTACATGACCTCGCCGGTGGTCCGGTCGACGATCTTGGTGGAGGCGCCGATATAGACGCCCATGGACAGGACGCTGCCCTGGCCGACGATGACGCCCTCCGCCACCTCGGCGCGGGCGCCGATGAAGCAGTCGTCCTCGATGATCACCGGGTTCGCCTGCAGCGGCTCCAGAACGCCCGCGATGCCGGCGCCGCCCGAGATGTGGCAGTTCTTCCCGACCTGCGCGCAGGAGCCGATCGTCACCCAGGTGTCGACCATCGTGCCCTCGCCGACATGGGCGCCGAGATTGACGAAGCTCGGCATCAGCACGGCGCCGGGGGCGATGTAGGAGCCCCGGCGGACGAAGCAGCCCGGCACGGCGCGCAGGCCCGCGGCGCGGAACTCGGCCTCGCCCCAGCCGGCGAATTTCGACGCGACCTTGTCCCACCAGGGCGCGCCGCCGGGGCCGCCCTCGATCGTCGCCATGTCGTTGAGGCGGAAGGAGAGCAGCACCGCCTTCTTCAGCCACTGGTTCACCACCCAGTCGTGGTTGCCCGACTTCTCGGCGACGCGGGCCTTACCCGAATCGAGCAGCTCCAGGGCCGCCTCGACCGCCTCGCGCACCGCGCCCTTGGTGGCGGTCGACACGTTGGCGCGGTCGTCCCAGGCGGCTTCGATGGTCTGGGCGAGATCGGAATGGGCGAGATCGGAATGGGGCTTGCCGGCCTGGGACATGGGACGGGTCAGAACTCTTGCGGCGGGAGCCCGTGCTTACAAGCGGCCACCGGAGCTGTCACCTGAGGAGATGCCGTCGATGACCTCGAGCAGTTCGCGCACCTGATCGAGATCGGTCACCAGGCCGGCGAGGTCGTCCGCCAGGGTGTCGTGGACGGCCCGCGCGGCGGCGGGGAACTCCTCCAGCACGCGGCGCATCAGCATCGGGGTGATCCGCATCACCGCGGCGCTCCCCTCGGCCCGGGCCTCGGTCGGGCGCGTCCCGCGCACGAACAGGGCGAGCTGGCCGATCAGGGCCGAGCGCCCGGCCCGCACCGGCTCGGCCGTCGGAACCCGGGGCTCCAGGCGGATCGTGCCCGCCATCACCACGAAGCCGCCATCGGCCGGATCGCCGCGGGCGAAGAGCAGGTCGCCGTCCGCGAGGTCGCGCCGCTCGGCCGCGAAGGTCAGCAGGCGCAGGGCGTCCCGGTCGAGGAAGCCGAACAGCGGCGCGGCCGCGAGGATCGCGATATCGTCGTCGAGCCCCAAGAACGCCTCACCACCCTGCGCATACGCGAACCCGCCGGATCGCCTACACGTAAAGCTTCAATTCGTCAGGGCAGCAACTTGTATCCGCCGCCCTCGGTCACGAGGATCGCGGCGGTGGCGGGGTTCGGCTCGATCTTCTGGCGCAGCCGGTAGATATGCGTCTCCAGCGTGTGCGTGGTCACCTGGGCGTTGTAGCCCCAGACCTCGGCCAGCAGGGTGTCGCGGTTCACCACGGCCCGGCCCGCCCGGTAGAGGAAGCGCAGGATCGCGGTCTCCTTCTCGGTGAGCTTCAGCTTGGAGCCGCGCTCGCCGACGAGGAGCTTGGCGCCCGGGCGGAACGTGTACGGGCCGATCTGGAAGACCGCGTCCTCGGAGGCCTCGTGGCTGCGCAGGTGGGCGCGGATCCGGGCCAGCAGGATGCCGAACTTGAACGGCTTGGTGACGTAGTCGTTGGCGCCGGCCTCCAGCCCCTCGACGTGATCCGCCTCGGAATCCTGGGCGGTCAGCATGATCACCGGGCCGCGGAAGCCGGCGGCGCGCATCCGGCGCACGGCCTCGCGCCCGTCGAGGTCGGGCAGGCCGACATCCATGACGGCGAGGTCGATCCGCTCCGCGGCGACCCGCCGGATCGCGTCGGTGGCGTTGGCCTCGGTGAAGACCGTGAACTCGTCGCAGAGATCGAGCTGCTCGGTCAGGGTATCGCGCAGGACCGCGTCGTCGTCGCAGATCAGCAGGCGGTAGACATTCGGCATCGTCCGGGCCCCAATGCGTGCTGCGGGAGGGGCGAGGGCCGCCTGCCGGGTGCAGCATGCGATGATGTCAGATCTCGGCAGGATCGCGCGACGACCCTACCCAGGCTTGTGTTTCCGCATCCTTTCGCCGCCGTGACAAGCGCCCCGGCGAACGGGCTGCGGGATCGGGGGCGCGCCGCTCCGGGATCACGGCGGCGGTCCCCGCGGCGCGGCGGGGGGCTGGCGCGCTCCCGAATCCCGGCTCGGCGGCCCGGGTTCAACCGAGAGATAGAGCATCCTTTGTGGCCGGAAGTTGCCTTGTGCGCAATTTTTCACCGGTTCGAAGTACCGATCCCGGGCATAAGGCCCCGGGACCGGGCGGATTCGGGAGGACGGAGATGCGGCGGCCGAGCAGGGGACCCATCCGCCTGACCCTGGGGGAGATCCGCGTCCGCGCCCTCGTCGGGGACCGGCGGCGCGGGCAACTCCTCGTCGGCCCGGCGGTGATTCCCTGCGCCCTCGGGGCGGGCGGGATCGTCGGCGACAAGCGCGAGGGCGACGGCGGCTCGCCGCGCGGGCGCTTCCGCCTGCGCGGCGGCGCGTACCGGCCCGACCACCTCGCGGTCCGGCCGCGCACGCTGCTGCCCCTGCGGGCGACCCGCCCCGACGACGGCTGGTGCGACGAGAGCCGGGACCGCCGCTACAACCGGCCGATCCGCCTGCCGGCCCCGGGGGTCAGCGCCGAATCGATGTGGCGGGGCGACGGGCTCTACGATGTGGTGATCGACCTCGACTACAACCGCGCCCCGATCCGGAAGGGGCGGGGCTCGGCGATCTTCCTGCACATCGCCCGGGACGGCTACCGCCCCACGGAGGGCTGCGTCGCCCTGGCCCGGGCCGATCTCCTGCGCCTGCTCGGGCGCCTCGGGCCGCGGACGCACCTGCGGATCGGCTGAGGCCCGGGCCCAGGTTGAGGCCCGGGCCCAGGTTGAGGCCCGGGCCCAGCGTCAGGCCTTCCGGGTCCGGGCCCCGAAGATCGCGGTCCCGACCCGGACATGGGTGGCGCCGATCTGGATCGCCGCTGGGAAGTCCGCGCTCATGCCCATGGAGAGGATCGGCAGGTTGTGCTCGTGGGCGAGCCGGGCCAGCAGGGCGAAATGGGCCGAGGGCGGGTCGTCCGCGGGCGGGATGCACATCAGGCCCTGGATCGCCAGCCCGTGGGTCTCCTGGCACTCCGAGAGGAGGGTGGCGAGCTGGTCCGGGAGCACGCCGCCCTTCTGCGGCTCCGCGCCGGTGTTGACCTGGATGAGCAGCTTCGGGGTCCGGCCGGACCGCTCGATCTCCTTGGCCAGGGCCGCCGCGAGCGACAGCCGGTCGAGGGAGTGGATCACGTCGAACAGCGCCACCGCCTCCCGGGCCTTGTTGGATTGCAGCGGCCCAACGAGGTGCAGCTCCACGTCCGGGAAGCGGTGGCGGAGGGCCGGCCACTTCGCGGTGGATTCCTGGACGTAGTTCTCGCCGAAGACGCGATGGCCGGCCTTCAGCGCCGGCAGGATGCCCTCGGCCGGTACGGTCTTGGAGACCGCCACGAGTTGCACTTCGGCCGGGTCGCGCTCCGAATCCTCGGCCGCGCGGGCGATGGCGGCGCGCACCTCGGCGAGCCCGGCCGCGACATCGGCCTGACCGACGGGGAGCTTGTCGGTCCTCTGTCCCATCCCGTCGGTCGGAGGGGCGTTCGTGCCGGTCGTCGCGTCGTCCATGGCGTGCCTGTCCTGTCGCTGCCGGGCGTCGGTCTGCGTGGTATGAGCCTCGGCGCGCGTCGTCGTCGCGCCTGATCCCCGCCGACCTATGCGTTCGCGCGCCCCGCGCAAGCCCGAATCGCGCGCCGCGTTGACCGGCTGCGGCGCAGATATGCTATCGCGGCGCGACCGTGCCGTGGTCATCCTTCGGAATGACCGACGAGCCCCTGACGCAGCCGGATCCATGACCGCCAGCACCGCCCCCCAGCCCGTCGAGCGCTACAACGCCAAGGATGCCGAGCCGCGCTGGCAGGAGGCCTGGGCCGAGAAGCGGCTGTTCGAGACCGACAATGCCGACGGCCGCCCGAAATACTACGTGCTCGAGATGTTCCCCTACCCGTCGGGGCGCATCCACATGGGCCACGTCCGCAACTACGCGATGGGCGACGTGGTCGCCCGCTACAAGCGCGCCCGCGGCTTCAACGTGCTGCACCCGATGGGCTGGGACGCCTTCGGCCTGCCGGCCGAGAACGCCGCCATGGAGCGCAAGGTCAACCCACGGGACTGGACCTACGCCAACATCGCGTCGATGCGCGACCAGCTGAAGGCCATGGGCCTGTCGCTCGACTGGAGCCGGGAGATCGCGACCTGCGATCCCGACTACTACAAGCACCAGCAGCGCATGTTCCTGGACTTCCTGGCCAAGGGCCTCGTCACCCGCCGCACCGCGAAGGTGAACTGGGACCCGGTGGACCACACGGTGCTGGCCAACGAGCAGGTGATCGACGGCCGCGGCTGGCGCTCCGGCGCGCTGGTGGAGCAGCGCGAGCTGACCCAGTGGTTCTTCAAGATCACCGACTTCGCCGAGGACCTGCTGACCGCCCTGGACGGGCTGGACCGCTGGCCCGAGAAGGTCCGGCTGATGCAGAAGAACTGGATCGGCCGCTCGGAGGGCCTGGAGGTTCAGTTCGCCCTGGCCCGGCCGGTGGCCGGCGCGGCCGATCCGGTGACCGTCTACACGACCCGGCCCGACACCCTGTTCGGCGCCAAGTTCCTGGCGATCGCCGCCGACCATCCCCTGGCCGCCGCGCTGGCCGAGGGACGGCCGGAGCTGCAGACCTTCATCGAGGAGTGCCGTCGCACCGGCACCGCCCAGGCCGCCATCGACACCGCCGAGAAGCACGGCTTCGACACCGGCCTGACCGTCCGCCATCCCCTGGACCCGTCCTGGGAGCTGCCGGTCTACGTGGCGAACTTCGTGCTCATGGAGTACGGCACCGGCGCGGTGTTCGGCTGCCCGGCGCACGACCAGCGCGACCTCGATTTCGCCAACAAGTACGGGCTCGGCAACACGCCCGTGGTCTGCCCGGAAGGGCAGGATCCGGCGAGCTTCGTGATCACCGACACCGCCTATGTCGAGGACGGGCGGATGATCAACTCGCGCTTCCTCGACGGGATGCGCACGGACGAGGCCTTCGAGGCCGTGGCCCGGCGCCTCGAAGGGGAGGGGGTCGCCCGGCGCAAGGTCCAGTTCCGCCTGCGCGACTGGGGCGTCTCCCGGCAGCGCTACTGGGGCTGCCCGATCCCGATCATCCACTGCGACAGCTGCGGCCCGGTCCCGGTGCCGGTGGCCGACCTGCCGGTGAAGCTCCCCGAGGAGGTGTCGTTCGATCAGCCCGGCAACCCGCTGGAGCGCGACGCGGCGTGGCGGAACGTGCCCTGCCCGCATTGCGGCGCGCCGGCCCGGCGCGAGACCGACACGATGGACACGTTCGTCGACTCGTCCTGGTACTACGCGCGCTTCACCGCGCCCTGGCTGGCGGACGCGCCCACCGACCGGGCCGTGGTCGACCGCTGGCTGGCGGTGGACCAGTATATCGGCGGCATCGAGCACGCGATCCTGCACCTGCTCTACGCCCGGTTCTTCATGCGGGCGATGCGCGAGACCGGCTGGGCCGGCGTGGCCGAGCCGTTCGCCGGCCTGTTCACGCAGGGCATGGTCGTCCACGAGACCTACAAGGACGCGGCCGGCGCCTGGGTGCCGCCGGCCGAGATCCGCTTCGCCACCGAGGAGGGCGAGCGCCGCGCGTTTCACGTGAAAACTCAGGCGCCGATCGCGATCGGCCCGATCGAGAAGATGTCGAAGTCGAAGAAGAACGTGGTCGACCCCGACGACATCATCGCGAGCTACGGGGCCGACACGGCGCGCTGGTTCATGCTGTCCGACTCGCCGCCCGAGCGCGACGTGATCTGGACCGAGGAGGGCGTGCAGGGCGCGGCCCGGTTCGTCCAGAAGGTCTGGCGGCTGGTGAACGCGGCCGGGCAGGCGGCGGGCGACGGCGCCGCGGACCTGACCCTGCGCAAGGCCGCCCACCGGGCGCTCGCCTCCGTGCAGGACGATATCGAGCGCCTGCGCTTCAACCGCTGCGTCGCCCACATCTACACCCTGGCCAACGCCCTGGAGGACGGCCTGCGCGGGCCGGTCTCGGCCGGTGCCGCCCAGGAGGCGGCCGGCATCCTGGTGCAGCTCATCGCCCCGATGATGCCGCACCTCGCCGAGGAGTGCTGGTCCGTCCTCGGCCGCGGTGGCCTCGTCGCCCAGGCGCCCTGGCCCGAGACCGAGGCGGGGCTCCTGGTCGAGGACGAGATCACCCTGCCGGTCCAGATCAACGGCAAGAAGCGCGCGGACGTGACCGTGCCGCGGGACGCCGACGCCAAGGCCGTGGAGGCCGCGACCCTGGCGCTGGAGGCCGTCCAGAAGGTGCTGGAGGGCAAGGCGCCGCGGAAGGTGATCGTGGTGCCGGGGCGGATCGTGAACCTGGTGGTGTGATCCGGCGTCCGGTTGATGGCATCGATCTGACCGTCTTTGCGAGCGGAGCGAAGCAACCCAGCGGCACGACGCCCACCGAGGTCGCGCTACCCTGGGTCACTTCGCTTCGCTCGTGATGACGGAGCGCGTGACGCCGGCCGAGAGCCTCCTCGGGACATGGAGAGAACCCCGGATCGTGACGTTCCGCTCGATCCTCTGTCCGTCCGTAGATCCGATCGTGAGGTGCCTGCCCCGGCAGGCCTCGAATGAGGGATCCAGTCGGCCGCACGAGCCCTGAAAGGGCTCCTTCGAGGCTCCTTCGAGGCTCCTTCGAGGCTCCTTCGAGGCTCCTTCGAGGCTCCTTCGAGGCTCCTTCCGCTCGCACCTCAGGACGAGGTGTGCGGGTTCGATGGCCGCCGATAACTCATGGCGCCGCCAGATCCGGATCCTGTCCGCTGGCCTCCAGACCGCGCCGCACCAGCCCGTCCCGCTTCGCCCGCGCGACGAAATCCGCGAGATACGCGGCGCCGGCCGGATGCCCGACCGGCATTCCCATCGCCTGCGGGATCTCCATGAAGTGCCCCGGCAGCAGCCGCACCTCCGGGTGGGCCGCCGCGTAGCCGGCGAGGGGCTGGTGGACGCCGGCCGCGACGTCGAGCCCGTCCCGGGCGAAGGCCGTGACCGCCTCGGCGGAGGTCGGCGCCCGCACCAGGGTCGCGTGCTGGAGGGCGCGGGTCAGATACAGGTCGTAGGCGCTCCCGCGCCCGACCGACACGCGCACGCCGTCGCGGTCCACCGCCTCCGGGGAGCGGATCGGCGAGGCGGCCGGCACGAGGTAGCTGCCGGCGATCAGCACGTAGGGCTCCGTGAAGGCGATCCCCTCCGCCCGCTTCGGGTCGATCGCCAGGAAGCAGATGTCCCAGGTCCCGGAGCCCGCCGAGCCCGAGACCGCGCCGGCCCCCGGGAAGGTCACGAACGCCACCGGCACGCCGAGTCGGGCCGCCAGCGCCCGCGCGAGGTCGACCGACACCCCCGCGGGGCCGTCGGCGCCGGCCTGGGCCAGGACCGGATTGCCGAGGTTGATCGCCGCCCGCAGCGTGCCGGTGGGGGCGAGGTCGTGCAGGACCGTCGGATCGGGCGCCATCGGTTTCGTCTCTGCGTGGACGGCGGCGGGGAGGAGCAGGAGGAGGAGGGCCGCGCGCATCCGCATGACGGTCGCTCCCTCTCAGGCGCGCCGCGCCGGACCGGTCGACGCGGGGGCGCCGTCCCGGGCGGGACGGCGGCGCCGGCGGGCCAGCATGTTGAGGCCCTCGACGCCGGCCGAGAAGGCCATCGCGGTGTAGATGTAGCCCTTCGGCACGTGCGCGCCGAACCCCTCGGCGATCAGCGTCATGCCGATCATGATCAGGAAGCCGAGGGCCAGCATCACCACGGTGGGGTTTCGGGCGATGAAGGCCGAGAGCGGCTCGGCGGCGACCAGCATCACCACCACGGCGACCACCACCGCCACCATCATCACCGGCACGTGCTCGGTCATGCCGACCGCCGTGATAATCGAGTCGATGGAGAAGACGAGGTCGAGGAGCAGGATCTGGCCGATCGCCGCGCCGAAGCCGATCGTACCCCCGGTCACGCCCGGGGTCTCGGGCTCCGGATCCACCGTGTGGTGAATCTCCTTGGTCGCCTTCCAGAGCAGGAACAGGCCGCCGCCGATCAGGATCATGTCGCGCCAGGAGAAGTCCTGGCCCAGCACCGAGAAGACCGGCTCGGTCAGGTGCACGATGAACGCCACCGTGCCGAGCAGCCCCAGCCGCAGGATCAGAGCCAGCCCGATCCCGATGCGCCGCGCCCGCGTCTGATGCTCGGGCGGCAGCTTGTTGGTCAGGATCGAGATGAAGATCAGGTTGTCGATGCCGAGCACCACCTCCATCACCACGAGCGTGGCGAGGGCAGCCCAGACGGCGGGCTGACTGGCGAGCTGGAGCAGATCGGTCACGGGCGCGGTGCCTCGCTGGTCGGGAACAGGCGGCTCCCGAGGGCCGTCAGGTCGAAGGGGGCCGGTCCGCGCACCGGTTCGGGCGCCAGGACCTGCAGGATCTTCGGGAAGACCTTGAAATGGGCGGGCGTGCGCGTGGTCAGCTCGCCGTCGGTGTTCACCGGCCGGGGCCTGCGGGTCGAGAGCCGGATCTCCTGGGTGTGGAACGCCCGCACGTCGGCGGCCCGTCCATGCGTGCCCCGCCGCAGGGCGGGCAGCAGCGCGAGGAGCCGCCACCAGTGCTTGATCTCCAGGCTGTAGAAATCGAGCTTGCCGTCGTCGACCGCGGCACTCTCCTCCACGGTCATGCCGCCGCCGTAGTGGCGCCCGTTGCCGACCGAAACCTGGATCGTGGTGACCTTCTCCACCACGCCGTCGTGCTCGATCGTCACCGTGAAGGGCCGGACCCGGCGCAGGACCCGGACGGCCGCCACCGCGTAGCCGAGGACGCCCCAGGTCTTCTTCGATTCGGACGTCAACTCGCCCGCGAGCTCCGCCGAGAAGCCGATGCTCGCCACGTTGAAGTAGTAGTGGCCGTTGACCCAGCCGAGATCCACCGGCCGCGCCTGCGCGGTCGGGATGAAGCGGGCCGCCGCCAGGGGGTCGAGCGGCAGGTTGAGGGAGCGTGCGAGGTCGTTCGCCGTGCCGAGCGGCAGGATCGCGAAGGGCAGGCCGCTCGCCACCAGCGCGGGCGCGGCGTAGTTCATGGTGCCGTCGCCGCCGCCCAGGATCACGAGATCGACCGCGCCGGCCCGGTCGCGGATCACGTCGCGGCAATCGGCTTCCGGCGGCGGCTCCTCCGGCTCGATGCCGCCCGCACGCAGGATTTCCCGCACCTCGTCGAGATCCAGGGCGCCGTTGCGCGCCTTGGCGTTGCAGAGCAGCAGGGCCCGGCGCGGCTGCGTGCTCATCGCGCGCTCCCGGGAAGCGGGCCGGAGGGCGACTCGGTCTCAGGTCGGGCCAAGGGAGCCTCGGTGCACGGGGGAGCGGGCAGTCTGGAACGCGGTAGGGAACCCGGGACCGGCCAAAGGCCAAGTCTGTCCCCGACTTGGTACCCAAACGCACGAACGCAACCCCATCATCCCCGCAATTCCGGGCTGGTCGCCGTCGCGGAGTTCGGCAGGATGTGGGCGCGCCCGAGCCCTTCGTGGAACCCCCGACCCACGCGGGCGCGTTCTCCATGATGCCCGCCCCGGCCGCCAGGAAGGCACCGATGTCCGCCACACGTCCCGTCCGTCCCCAGGCCCTCGCCCTCGGCATGCTCCTGCCGTTCGCCCTCGCGGGCGGTGCCGCCGCCCAGAGCGCCTGGGTCGACCCGCCGCCCCGGGCCGCCGCGCAGGCGCAGGGTTCCGCGCAGGGTCCGGGAAAGGAATCGGCGCAGGAGGCGGCGAAGGAATCGACGAAGGACGCGGCGAAAGCGCCGGTACGCGCCGCCGAGCCGGTCCGGCAGGCCGCCAGACCCGAGCCGGGCGAGGACGCCCTGCCGAAGGCGGCGGCCACGCGGGCGCCGGGACCGAAGCGGGCGGCCGCCCTGGAGCGTCCGCCGGTCCGGGAACACCTGCACCACCCCGCGCGCCATCCGCACCGGCTCGCCGAGACGCCGGCCGCGACCGCCCCGGCGCCGGGCGCGTCGGCGGAGCGCGTGGCCGCCGCCCGGGCGCTGACGACGAGCTACCTCGCCACCGTCTCGGGTCCAAGCGACACCATGGTCGGGGCCGCGACCCAGTACTACGCGACCCGCGTACGCTTCTACGGGCGGCCGATCACCACGGCGGCCCTGGTCGCCGAGAAGCGCAGCTTCGTCCAGCGCTGGCCCGAGCGGCGCTACGAGCCGCGGGCGATGCGCGCCGCCTGCGACACCGAGACCTGCACGATCCGCACGATCGTCGATTTCCGCACCGCCAATCCGGGCCGGGGCGCCGTGTCCAGCGGCGAGGCCGAGCTGGTCCTGGAGGTGGGTTTCGCCGGGACGCGGCCCTACATCCTCGGCGAGACCGGTCGCGTCCTGCGGCGGAGCATCCAGGCCGGGACCCTGGCCGCCTCGCCCGGCAAGGCGTAAGAGCCGCGCGTCGCGGTCCGCCACCCCGCGGCGAGCACGGGCTCGCGCGGGGTGTGCGGCGGCCCCTACAAGAATGCCCGCAAGGGCGGCTAGGAAGGGCGCCAGCGAGGGAGCGTGCGGCGGGGCGCGTTGCGGGATCGGTCCTGCGGGTGGGGCGCCCGCGGGCGCCCTTCGTCGGGAGGCGCGATCGAGCTTCCTTCGCGCCGCGCGTCGGTGATGCCGGGATCGGGTGAATGACGTCTTCAACGGTGGTGGAGCAACAGGAGACGGAGCCGGCCCGGCCGGTTCTCGACAGTCCCGGCCGCCTCGCCCTGCGCGAGACGATCCGGGCCGAGATCGCGCGCGCGCGTCCGCGTCCCGTCGCGGTCCGGACCCTGGAGCTCCTGGCCGAGGCCGCCTGCGCCCCCGACGAGTCCGGGACCGGCCTCCGCGTCCTCGACCGCCACGGGGCCGCGCGGCGGCGGGAGGGCACCTCCGAGCCGATGACCTTGGCGGACCTCGTCGCGGAGCTGCGCGCGCGCCATCCCGCCCTGTTCCTGCCGCCGGAGCCCGAGCCCGAACCGGCCCCGGCGACCGCCGAGGAGGCCCGGGACTCGTCCCTGCTGAGCGGCGCCTACGAGATGAAGGCCGCGACCGCCCGCTTCGTCGGGACCCAGTCCGAGCGGGCGCGCTCCCTGGCGGAGCGCTCCTCCGAGCAGGGCCGCGTGCTGGCGCAGACCGCCGCCGGCCGGTTCGCCAGCCTGCGGACGAACCTGCGCGGACGCTTCGCCCGCCCGCCCGTCGACGCGGAGGCCGGGCCGGCCGCGGGCGCGGATCCGGCGGCGGCCTGGAACAGCGGTCCCGGACGGTTCGGCGAGACGCTGCGCGACGGCCTCGGCCACGTGCGCGACCGCCTCAGCCTCGGCGGGGGCGGGATCGATGAAGGCGGGCGCCGGCAGCGCCGGCTGCTCCTCGGCGCCGTCGCCGGCACCCTGGTGGCGGTGCTCGCCGCGGGGCTCGTGCTGGACCGCTCCGCGCCGGAATCCGGGCGCCCCGCCGCCCCGACCGCTTCCCGCACGGATTCCCGCGCGGAAGCCCCGAGCGGCGCCGCGCCGAACGCGCGGCCCGCAGCCCCCCCGGCCTCGGCCCCCGACACGGTGACGCCGCCCCCCGAGACAGGCGGCGATCCCGAGCCCGACGCGCCGCTGCCGCCGAACGCCGTGACCGGACAGGCCCAGGTGATCGATACCGCGACCCTCAAGGTCGGCGGCAAGGTCGTGCATCTGTTCGGCGTCGAGTGGGTGCGGGGCGGCCAGGCGGAGGAGCTGGCCCGGTACATCGGCAACCGGTCGGTGACCTGCCAGCCCGCCCCCGGCAGCGCGAACATGAACTGCCTCGTGGACGGGCGCGATCTCTCCGAGGTGGTGCTGTTCAACGGCGGCGGCCGCGCCGCCCCGGAGGCGAGCCCCGAACTGGTCGCGGCCGAGGACCACGCCCGGAGCGAGCGGCTCGGGGTCTGGAAGCGCTAGCCGGATGCCGGCCGAACCGTTCGGCACGACGGCGGACGGCCGACCGGTCGGCCGCCACACCCTGAGCCGGGGCAGCCTGCGCGTCGCCGTCATCGAGTACGGCGCGGCCGTCACGGCGATCGAGGTGCCCGACCGCACCGGCCGTCCGGCCAACGTCGTGCTCGGCCTCGACACCCTGGCGGGCTACGAGACCGTGAGCCCGAGCTTCGGCGCGATCGTCGGGCGCTACGCGAACCGCATCGCGGGCGGGCGCTTCAGCCTCGACGGGCACGACTACCGGCTGCCGGTGAACGAGCCCCCCAACACCCTCCACGGCGGCCCGGAGAATTTCGGCCGGCGCCTGTGGCGGGCGGAACTCAGCGACGCGACGCGCCTCGTCCTGAGCCGCCGCTCGCCGGACGGGGAGGAGGGGTTTCCGGGCACTCTCGACGTCCGCGTCACCTACAGCCTGCCCGCGGAGGGCGTGCTGCGCGTGGACTACGCCGCGGTGACCGACCGGCCCACGGTCCTGAACCTCACGAACCACAGCTACTTCAACCTCGCCGGCGAGGGGGCGGGCGGCGTCCTCGGCCACGTCGTGCAGGTCGAGGCGGACGCCTTCGCGCCGACCGACGCGACTCAGATCCCCACCGGCGCGCTGCTGCCGGTCGCCGGGACGCCGTTCGATTTCCGCGCGCCGCGGGCCCTGGAGGCGCGGATCCGCGCCGGGGACACGCAGCTCATCTACGCCAAGGGCTACGACCACACCTTCGCGCTGCGCGGGGCCGCCGGGACGCTGCGGCCGGCCGCCACCTGCGTCGATCCCGGCAGCGGGCGGCGGCTCGACGTCTGGACCACGCAGCCGGCGCTGCAGCTCTACAGCGGCAACACCCTCGACGGGCGCCTGATCGGCCCGTCCGGGCGGATCTACCGGTCGGGCGACGGCGTCTGCTTCGAGACGCAGGGCTTTCCGGACGCGCCGAACCAGCCCGGCTTCCCCTCTGCGGTCCTGCGGCCGGGCGAGACCTTCGCGGCCGCCACGGAGTTCCGGTTCTCGGTCGTGTGATGGTCGTGTGACGGCCGCGGCGCGCTCAGGCCGCCGCGCGATCGAGCGCCCGGGGCGCCGGGATCGCGGCGGCCGGCGCGGCGGGATCGGGACGCCGCGCCTCGCCGAGCGCCAGGAGGGCAGCCTTCACGGCGTCGAGCCGCGACGGCTCGCCCTCGGCCATGCCCTCGGCGGCGGCGACCTCCTTCAGGTACTCGTCCCAGGCCCAGCGCCGCAGGATCTCCCGCTTGCAGCTCGGGAGCAGCCGGGGATGATCGCGCAACGCGGCCGGGGTGTCGAACACCGCGGCCGGGTTGACCAGGGCGCGCTCCATGTCGGGCAGGCGCGCGGCCGCCGGGCCGGGCGAGATGGCGTTTCGGATTCCGATCGTCCCATCTTGCATGGTTGCCTCCCTGGAGGGGCGCGCTCAGCCGCCGAAGAGGCCGAGGCGCGCCGCCGATTGGACGGCGAAGCTCGCCGCGAAGGACAGCAGGGCCGCGTCCCAGGCGGTCAGGTGCCGGGCGTTGGCCGGCGGCCCGGCCCGCGTGATCGCCCGGCCGAGCCACGCGAAGCCCGACAGGCTCAGCAGGGCCGCCAGCACCCAGGGCAGGGCGGGCGCCGGGCAGGGCGCCGCCAGGGCGAGGCACAGGGCCACGGACAGGAACCAGCGGCCGAGCACCGTGCTGTCGGTGGTCCGCGCCGGCCCTCGGCGCCGGCCGCGCCGCGACCGGGGCAGGAGCCCGTGCCCACCCCGCAGGTCGAAGGTTGCCATCGCGCGCCTCCCCGGCTCAGTTCAGCAGGGGCTCCGGTCCGGCCGGACCGCGCTCCCAGCGCCGGAAGAGCGCCGCGGGGACGGGGGGCTCGGGCGGCGGGGCTGCGGGCGGTGCCGAACCCTCGTCGAGCGCCTGGAGCGCCTCCAGGATCGCGCTCAGCGGCACGGGCTCGGCCCGGCAGCCCGGCAGGCAGCGCAGCGTCGGGCAGGACTCGACCGCGCGGGCGTCGGAGGCCCAGGAGGCGAGGATCGCCCGCTTCTCGGCCCGCGACAGGCCGGGATAGCGCAGCACCTCCCGGGGATGCCGGAAGACGTCGCCCGGCGCCACGAAGGCCTCGAACGGCTCGACCGCCTGCGGCCTCAGGCTGGCGGCCGCCACCGGACCGAGGCGCCCGATCTCGGGATGGAACGCGGGATGGACGGGGTTGGTATCGATCGGCTGCATGCGACCCTCCTCATCGTGAGCAAAGGCTGGGGTGGCCGGCACGCCCGATCGGGCCGCGCCGGCCGTCGCGTCATGCGTTCGGGTCCGCGACCGCGCAGGCGGTCACCCCCAGGGTCGGCCCAGGGCCCGGCTCAGTGCTTGGCGGCCGGCGCGCCGGTGCCGTTGATGGCGATGCGCCGGCGGCGCTCCGGCGCCTCGGCCGCGCGCGGCAGCGTCACCGTGAGGACGCCGTTGCGGAACGTCGCCTCGGCCTTGTCCTCCTCCACCGGCACGGGCAGGGCGATCGACCGCTCGAAGCGGCCGTAGCTGCGCTCGGAATAGCCGCGGCCCGTGTCGGTGGTCTCCGCGCGCTTCTCGCCCTTCAGGGTCAGGACGCCGTCCGCGATGAGCAGCTCGACGTCCTTCTCGTCGAGGCCGGGAAGCTCGGCGGAGACGCGGAGCGCGCCGTCCGCCTCCGCCAGCTCGACATGGGGCCAGCCGAAGCCGCGGCCCGCGAGGCTCGGCATCCCGCCGAACCCGCCGAACACGTCGTCGAACAGGCGGTTCATCTCCCGGTGCAGCGTCAGGAAGGGGTTGGCCGGCTCCTGCGACAGGGCGGCCGGCGCCGGGGCGGGGTTGCGGTCCCAGGGAATCAGATCTCTCACGCTCATGGTCCTCGCTCCATCGAATGCGGTGCAGTCGTGGGAACGGGCCCGCGGGTCCGCGGACCCGTGAGGGATGTCATCCGTGTCGACAGGGGTGCCCGGGCGCGCCGCCCGGGGCACCGGATCAGGCCGCCATTCAGGCCGCCATTCAGGCTGCCATTCAGGCTGCCTTGGCCTCGCGGGCGATCTGCGCCGGGGCGTTGTCCTGGCCGGACGCGGCCGTCGTGCCGCCGATGGCGATGCGGCGGGGCTTCAGCGCCTCCGGCACCTCGCGCTTCAGCGCGACGGTGAGCAGGCCGTTCTCCAGCGACGCGCCCACGACCTTCACGTGCTCGGCCAGATTGAACGTCTGGCGGAACGTGCGGGCCGCGATGCCGCGGTAGAGATAGTGCTTCTCACCCTCCTGGGCGGCCTTCTGACCCGAGACGAGGAGCGTGGTGTCCTGCTGGGTCAGCTCGATCTCGTCCGGCGTGAAGCCCGCGACCGCCATGGTGATGCGGTACTGGTCCTCGGCCACCTTCTCGATGTTGTAGGGCGGCCAGGCGGCCGACGGCTCGACGCGGTCGGCTTGGTTGATCAGTTCGAACAGGCGGTCGAACCCGATGGACGACCGGAACAGGGGCGAAACGTCGTACGTCCTCATAACCACATCCTCCGACGAGCAACGTGACTACAAGCAGCACCGGACACCGTGCCCGGCGCCCTCAGAGCGAGCCCGTTTCCAGGCCTCGCACGCGCGTAACGTGCGGGCGAAGGGCCGGTTCCGCGTCGCGCGAAATTTTTCGGGTTGGGCGGGGGCTGGCCGAATACGGTGATCCGATCCGCGCGGCCTCTCCCGCTGAGCTGCCGGCTGCACGCGCTCGCGGTCTCTCTGTCCCTGAGATCGAGAGCGCGGGTCCCCTCTCCCGTGCGGGAGAGGGTGGGGGTGAGGGACGCGAAGCTTCAGAAGACGGCGCGCCCCGTCCGCGCGTCAAACGCGTGCCCTGTCCGGAGACTTCCCATGCCTCCCCCCAACACTCTCCCGCTCGGGAGAGGGGGCGCGTCGTGCTCCGTCGCAGGGCGCACCGCGAACACGCGTCGGCCGCACGGGGGAGGGGGTGCCGCGAGCGCGGCAGGCCCGCGCTCTCAGCCGACCGCCTCCTCGACCAGGATCTCGCGCTTGCCGGCGTGGTTGGCCGGGCCGACGATGCCCTCGATCTCCATCCGCTCCATGAGCGAGGCGGCGCGGTTGTAGCCGATCTGCAGGCGGCGCTGGATGTAGCTCGTCGACGCCTTCTGGTCGCGCAGCACGACCTGCACGGCCTGGTCGTAGAGGTCGCCGCCGGCCTCGCCGAAGGAGCCCTGATCGAACACCGCGCCGTCGAGTTCGAGCTCCGCGGCGCCGGCCTTGCCCTTGCCGCCGCCCTTCTCGGGCGTCCCCTCCTCGTCGTCGGCGGTGACGGCGTCGAGGTAGCTGGGGCGGCCCTGGCGCTTGAGGTGGGCGACCACGCTCTCGACCTCGCTGTCCGAGCAGAACGGCCCGTGCACCCGCGTCGTGCGCCCGCCCCCGGCCATGAACAGCATGTCGCCCTGGCCCAGAAGCTGCTCGGCGCCCATCTCGCCCAGGATCGTGCGGCTGTCGATCTTGCTCGTCACCTGGAAGCTGATCCGGGTCGGGAAGTTCGCCTTGATCGTCCCGGTGATCACGTCCACCGACGGGCGCTGCGTCGCCATGATCAGGTGGATGCCCGCCGCGCGCGCCATCTGCGCCAGGCGCTGGATCGCCCCCTCGATGTCCTTGCCGGCCACCATCATCAGGTCGGCCATCTCGTCGACCACGATCACGATGTACGGCAGCGGCGCCAGATCCATCGCCTCGTCCTCGTACACCGCCTCGCCGGTGTGGCGGTCGAAGCCGGTCTGCACGGTCCGGGTCAGCACCTCGCCGCGCGCCGCCGCCTCGGCGACCCGGGCGTTGTAGCCGTCGATGTTCCGGACGGCGATCTTGGCCATCTTCTTGTAGCGCTCCTCCATCTCGCGCACGGCCCACTTGAGGGCGATGACCGCCTTCTTGGGGTCGGTGACGACCGGGGAGAGCAGGTGCGGGATGCCGTCGTAGACCGACAGCTCCAGCATCTTCGGGTCGACCATGATCAGGCGGCACTCCTCGGGCTTCAGCCGGTAGAGCAGCGACAGGATCATGGTGTTGATCGCCACCGACTTGCCCGAGCCGGTGGTGCCGGCGACCAAAAGGTGCGGCATGCGCGCGAGGTCGGCGATGATCGGCTCGCCGCCGATGTTCTTGCCTAAGCACAGCGCCAGCTTGTGCTTGCTCTCGGCGAAGTCCGTCGAGGCCAGGAGCTCGCGCAGGTAGACCGTCTCGCGCTTGGCGTTCGGCAGCTCGATGCCGATGGCGTTCCGGCCGGGCACGACCGCGACGCGGGCCGAGACCGCCGACATCGACCGGGCGATGTCGTCGGCGAGCGCGATCACGCGGCTGGACTTGGTGCCGGGGGCGGGCTCGAGCTCGTAGAGGGTGACGACCGGGCCCGGCCGCACCGCCAGGATGTCGCCGCGCACGCCGAAATCGCCGAGGGTCGCCTCCAGCAGCGTGGCGTTCTGCTCCAGGGCATCGGCCGAGATCAGGCTCGCCTGGGACGGGCCGCGGGGGGCCGCCAGCAGGTCGAGGGCGGGCAGGGCGTAATCCTCGGGACGGACGGGCGGCGCGGGCGCGCGCCGTGCCGGCACGGGCGCTGCGGGCGGCGGCGCCACCCGGGACGCGTTCGGCTCGGCCCGCGGCGGGACCGGGCGCTGCGGCGCCTCGAACGCCTCCGGATCGTCCTCCGCGTCGTCCCGCGGCGGCGCGGCGCGGCGGGCCGGTGCCGCGGGGGAGTCCTCGGACGCGTCGAAGACGGGCTCGCGCCGGCTCGCGCCGGCCTGCCGGCCTTCGGGCAGGTGCTCGGCCCAGGGAAGGTCGGCGTCCGTGAAGGCGCGGCGGGCTGCGAGGGCGGGCGACGCGCCGTCGATCGGCTCGGCCCGGCCGGCGCGCCACGCGGCGATCCGGTCGGCCGCGGCGCCGCGCAGGCCCATCAGCCCCTGCGCCAGGGCGCCGACACCCACGAGGCCGAGGCTCGGCTCGTCGGAATCCTCGCGCTCGTCGCGGCCCGAATCCCGGCCCCGCGCCGGCGCGCGCCGGACGGGGTAGGGATCGTCGTGCAGGCTGTCCTCCTCGACGGCGCCGAACCGGCAGGCGCCGGTCAGGCTGAGGATCGCCACGGCGGCGTAGCCGAAGCCGACGAGGTGGGCCGCCGCCGACGAGACCGCGCCGACGATCACCCGCGCCATCGACAGCAGGCCGTCGCCGGCCACGCCGCCGAGGCCGGTGGGCAGGGGCCAGCGGGTCGTCGGCGGGAGCGCGCTCGCCACCGCGCTCGCGGCGCAGAAGCCGATGATCCAGAGGGCGATGCGCAGCCCGCCCTCGGGCAGGTTGCGCTCCCGCATCAGCCGGATGCCCCAGAGCACCGGCGGCAGCACGAAGGCCAGGGAACCCAGGCCCAGGATCTGCATGGCGAGGTCGGCCACGACGGCGCCCGGCTGGCCGAGGACGTTGTGGGCGGCGTGGTCGGTGGCGTGGTTGAGGCTCGGGTCGTCGATCGACCACGTGGCCAGGGCCACGGTCAGCGCGACCGCGCCGGTGAACAGCACGAAGCCGCCGAGCTCCGTCAGGCGCTTGCCCAGGAAGGGGCGAACGCTGTCGACGAAAGTCTCGTAGGGCGATGCGGGACGGCGAAGCGAGCGCATGCGGGACCGGACGCAGGACGGGGACTTACCCCCGAGGCTAGGCACGACCCCCTTAACGACCTGCTAAGGTTGAGGAAGGCTCACCGGCGCCCGGCCGCGCATCCCCAGGCTGTCGCCGTCCGCGCCCACGGGTGCAAAATCCGCCCCGCTGTGGCACAGGAGCGGCCATGAACATCGACGGCCAGCCCTACCGCACGATCTTCCCGGACCCGGACGGCCTCAGCGTCCAGGTGATCGACCAGACCCGCCTGCCCTTCGCGTTCGAGCTGAAGCGCCTCGCCACGCTGGAGGACGCCGCGGTGGCGATCCGCACGATGATCGTGCGGGGCGCGCCGCTGATCGGCGTCACGGCCGCCTACGGGCTGGCGCTCGCCATGCGCGCCGACGCGTCCCACGACGGGATCGACCGGGCGGTGGCGACCCTCTCGGCGACGCGGCCGACAGCGATCAACCTGCGCTGGGCACTGGACCGGGTCTCCACCAACCTGCGCCAGGTCGCGCCGGACGAGCGCTTCGCCCGCGCCTTCGCGGAGGCCGGCCGCATCGCCGAGGAGGACGTGGCGAGCTGCCGCTCGATCGGCGCCCACGGCGGCCAGATCATCGCCGACCTCCACGCGGCAAGGGGCGGCGACCGGCCGGTCACGGTCCTGACCCACTGCAATGCCGGCTGGCTGGCGACGGTGGACTGGGGCACGGCGCTCGCGCCGATCTACGCCGCCCACGAGCGGGGCGTGCCGGTCCACGTCCTGGTCGACGAGACCCGGCCGCGCAGCCAGGGTGCCGCGCTCACGGCCTTCGAGCTGAACGGCCACGGCGTGCCGCACACGGTCATCGCCGACAATGCCGGGGGCCACCTCATGCAGCACGGCGGCGTCGATCTCTGCATCGTCGGCTCGGACCGGACCACGGCGAGCGGCGACGTCTGCAACAAGATCGGCACCTACCTGAAGGCGCTGGCGGCCCACGACAACGGCGTGCCGTTCTACGCCGCCCTGCCGTTCTCGACCATCGACTGGACCCTCGACGACGGGGTGAAGGAGATCCCGATCGAGGAGCGCGACGGGCGCGAGGTCACCCACATGACCGGCCGGCTGCCCGACGGCGGCTTCGCCACGATCGAGGTCGTCTCCCCCGGCAGCCCGGTGGCCAACCCCGCCTTCGACGTGACTCCGTCGCGCCTCGTGACCGGGATCATCACCGAGCGCGGCATCTGCGCGGCGAGCCGCGAGGGCCTGTACGAGCTCTACCCGGAGCGCCGCCGGGCGGCGTGAGGGCGGATTCTCCCGCAGCCGCGGCCGCCCGGCGCAGTATCCGGGTCTTCCCGAACGCGGTGTGACCGAAAAGGCAGCCTCGGGGGCAATTCGCGCCCCGTATCCGCGCGGCCGCTTTCGCGGCTCGACGGTGTTCGGCAGAACGGATGCCGGAGCGCCGTGGGGAAGAACAAATCTCGACGGCGGATGGACTGATCATCCCAGTCCGATCTCGACACCTTCGAGGTGGCCGCGATGGCGAAATTTCATTTCGTCGAGGATTACGAGGCGTACGTCCGCCAACTGATGCGCGACTTGCCCCTGGATGAGGCGATGAGCGTGGCGGTGGGCGGCGACTACGACCGCATCGGCGCGATCGAGTGCGAGATCCTCCAGCATTTCGGGCTCCGGGACGGCCAGTCGGTGGTCGATTTCGGGTGCGGCTCCGGGCGCCTGGCGGTGCATCTCGCCCGCACCGCGAGCGTCGCGTATCTGGGCCTCGACGTCGTTCAGGACCTGCTGGACTACGCGAAGCGCCGCTGTCCCAGGGACTACCGCTTCGCCCGGAACACGGCGCTGTCGCTGCCGGTCGCCGACGGCAGCGTCGACCTCGTCTCGGCCTTCAGCGTGTTCACGCATCTCCTGCACACGGAGTGCTACATCTACCTGGAGGAGATGCACCGCGCCCTCAGGCCCGGGGGCCGCGTCGTGGCCTCGTTCCTCGAGTTCGGCATGGCCTCGCACTGGGGTGTCTTCACCAAGACGGTCGGCGAGCAGCGCACCAGCACGGTGCCGCACCTCAACACGTTCATCGAGCGCAGCGTCTGGCAGACCTGGGCCGACCATATCGGCTTCGACAGCGTGACGTTCCTCGACGGCACGGCGGCGCCGTGGCCGTCGGGCGTGTATCTGGGTCAGTCCCTCGCGGTGCTCGGCAAGGCGCCGGCCTGAGGCCCGCTCACGGCTCCCACTGGTGGAAGACCGCGCTGTCGAAGGCGAAGACCGCCTCGCCGCGCTGGTTCACCCCGGTGTTGCGCGCGAAGGCCAAGCCCCAGCCCGGCCGCGACGCCGAGGCGCGCTTGTCGGTGAGCTTGGCGCTGAACCGGACCGTGTCGCCCGCGTAGACCGGCTTCAGCCAGCGCAGGTTCTTGAACCCGGGGGAGGGGCCCGCCTCCGGGACCGGCCCCCGGGCGGCCGTGTAGGCGGCGTCCCGGGCGCGGGTCGTCAGCATCCGGTTCATGTAGGCGGCCGCCGTGTGCCAGCCGGAGGCGCAGAGGCCGCCGAAATGGCTGCGCTTGGCCGCGTCGTGGTCGAGGTGGAAGGCCTGCGGGTCGTAGGCCCGCGCGAAGGCCACGATCGCCTCGGCGCTGAACGGGTAGGCGCCTAGCTCCCGCACGGCCCCGATCTCGGCGTCCCGCAGGAACGGCAGGATCTCGGCATCCTCCGGCTCGGTGACCGGCCCCGGCACGCCGATCTCCACGGGCCGCGGGGGCAGGGGATCGGTGCCGCGGCGGGCCAGCATGAAGGTGAAGCGCTGGGTCAGGACCGTCTCGCCGCGCTGGTTGGCGAGGGCGACCTCGGCGGTCAGGAAGCCGAGGCCCGGCTTCGAGGCCGAGTCGCGCAGGCCCGCGACCCGGAAGGTCAGCGTCAGCGCGTCCCCCGGCAGGACCGGCGCGAGCCACCGCAGCTCGTCGATGCCGGGCGCGCCCAGCGACGAGCCGCCCCGGAACGGCCCCTGCTGGAGCAGGCGCATGCCCAGGGCCGCCGTGTGCCAGCCCGAGCCGATCAGCCGGCCCGCGAAGGTCGTCTCCGCCGCCGCCTCGTCGAGGTGAAAGGGCTGAAAGTCGAAATCCTTCGCGAAGCCCACGATGTCGTCGCGGGTCACCGTCAGCGGCTCCCCGACGATCACGTCGCCGACGGAGAAGTCTTCCAGGGCGGGATCGGGCATGGCGGGCTCGTCACGTTGATCAGTGGGGCAGGCGATTGGGATCGCCGTCTTTGCGAGCGGAGCGAAGCGATCCAGGCGGCGCCGCGCTCACCGGGGTCGCGCTGCCCTGGGTCGCGTCGCTGCGCGCGCGATGACGGGGTGAGGCCGACCTCAGTTGGCGAAGCGGAAGTGCAGCACGTCGCCGTCCTGCACCACGTAATCCTTGCCCTCCAGCCGGAGCTTGCCGGCGTCCCGGGCCCCGGCCTCGCCGTTGAGCGCCGTGTAGTCCTTGAACGCGATGGTCTCGGCCCGGATGAAGCCCTTCTCGAAATCCGAGTGGATCACCCCGGCCGCGCCCGGCGCTCGGGTGCCCTTGGTGATCGTCCAGGCGCGGGCCTCCTTGGGGCCGACCGTGAAGTAGGTGACGAGGCCGAGCAGGTCGTAGCCGGCGCGGATCACCCGGTTCAGGCCCGGCTCGGCGAGGCCCACCGCCTCCAGGAACTCGGCCTGGTCGGCCTCCGGCATCACGGCGATCTCGCTCTCGATCTTGGCCGAGACCACCACCGCCACGGCGCCCTCCGCCTTGGCGCGGGCGAAGACCGCGTCCGAGTAGGCGTTGCCCTTGTCGGCGTCGCCCTCGTCGACGTTGCAGACGTAGAGGACGGGCTTGGCCGTCATCAGGCCGAGCGACTGGAACAGCTTCTCCTCGTCGGGCTTGCGCTCCACGAGGCGGGCGGGCTTGCCGTCGCGCAGCAGCGGCAGGGCGCGGTTGACGAGGTCGAGGGTCTCCTTGGCCTCCTTGTCGGCGCCCTTGGCCTTCTTCTCCAGCGCCTGGGCGCGGCGCTCCAGGCTGTCGAGGTCGGCGAGCATCAGCTCGGTCTCGATGGTCTCGATGTCGGCGGCCGGATCGACCTTGCCCTCCACGTGGGTGACGTCGCCGTCCGTGAAGCAGCGGACCACGTGGGCGATGGCGTCGACCTCGCGGATATTGGCCAGGAACTGGTTGCCCAGGCCCTCGCCCTTGGAGGCGCCGCGCACGAGGCCGGCGATGTCCACGAAGGTCAGCCGCGTCGGGATGATCTCCTTCGAGGAGGCGATCCGGGCGAGGTCATTCAGCCGCGGATCCGGCACCGCCACCTCGCCGACATTCGGCTCGATGGTGCAGAACGGGTAGTTCGCCGCCTGGGCGGCCGCCGTCTGCGTCAGCGCGTTGAAGAGGGTCGACTTGCCGACGTTCGGCAGGCCGACGATGCCGCATTTGAAGCCCATGGGTCAGTTCCGTCGCAGCGCGTCGTCGGGCGACGCGCGGAATGGGTTGATGAGAATCGGGCCCGCGAACACGACGCCGCGCGCCCCGTCCTCGGTCGAGCGCGCGCGACACCGACGCGCCGGGCCGCGGCGGCCGGGAGGCAATCGAACCGCCGACAGCCGGGCGCGACGCGCACCGCCTTCATCGGACCCTCTCGCCCGCCCCGATATCCCGTCCCCGTGTGGGCGTGTCAATTTCTGGCGCCCAGCGTCTTCACGTCGTCCCAGCCGCGGCCGGCCATGGCGAGGTGGACCTTGTTCTGGAAGCTCGCGTCCTCGCCGGCGGCGAGCAGGGCGGCGTGGTCGGCCACCGCCCGGCAGAGATCCTCGACCCAGGGCAGCTCGGCCTTGCCGAAATCGTTGAGCACGTAGGCATGGACCAGCGCCTTGTCGCCGGGATGGCCGATGCCGAGCCGCACCCGGCGGTAATCGTTGCCGCACTGCGCGGTGATCGAGCGCAGGCCGTTATGGCCGGCATTGCCGCCGCCGAGCTTCACCCGGAGCTTGGCGGGCGCGAGGTCGAGCTCGTCGTGCAGCACGATCACGTCGCTGAGCGGGATCTTGTAGAAGCGCTGCGCCTCCGAGACCGCGCGGCCGGACTCGTTCATGAAGGTCGAGGGCTTCAGCAGGATCGCCCGCTCGGTGCCCAGCACCACCTCGGCGGCCTCGCCCTGGAACCGGTGGCGGAACGGGCTCGCCCGGTGCTGTCGGGCGATCGCGTCGACGGCGAGGAAGCCGATATTGTGGCGGTTGCCCGCGTAGCGCGCGCCCGGGTTTCCGAGGCCGACGATCAGCCGCATGGTCTGCATCCCTCTCAGGCCGCGGTCTGTGCCACGCTTCGGCGCGGGACGCATCCCCGGCCGTGCCTGGACCCGTCGCGCGCCTTCCGGCCCGCGCCGCGTCTCCCCGTGCGCCAGCGCACGGCGGCGGTCGAACCCGGGGCAGAGTATCTCCGTTGAGAGGTCACATTCGGCCAAGCAAAGCCGGAGCGATCAAGACCGCCGCCCAGCGCATCGCGACGACGATCTTCCTCACTCGACACGGTTGACCGGATGACTTCCCGCTGAAGTCATACGAAGACACTCGGAGATCATCATGACCGTTCGCATGCTCGCTGCCGCCGCCCTGGTCGCCGCGGTCGCCACGCCCGCCCTCGCGCAGGGCCTGGACTCGAAGCACTCGCCCTACCCGGCCTCGGCCTATTCGGGCTGGGTCGGCAACGCCCCCGTCCTGTACCGGGACGCCGCCGGCCCGGCCCGGCCGGCCGCCTACCGCTACAGCGGCCCGCATGCCGGCGGCCCGGCCAACGCCCTGCCGCGGTTCTGACGGGGGGCCGTCCGTCAGGACGGCAGGACGGGCTGACCGGCCCGCGCCGCGGTCCCGTTGCTCGAAGCCGGGGCTCCGCCATCCGCAACCGTCGCGGCCCGGATCTCCCCGGGCCGCAGGGTTCCCACCAGAAGATCGACCTGGCTGACGAGGCGCACGAGCGACTGTCCGCGATCCAGCGCCGGCCGCTCGGGCACGGGCCTGTCCGCGCCCAGGGCCGCCAGGGTCGCGGTGATCCAGGCCCGCCAGGGCTCCGCCTCGGGGGCGGCCGCCTCCGGGGCGTGCCGCAGGACGATCAGCCGGGCGCTGATCCGGCGCAGAGTCGCGTCGGCCACCAGGGCGGATTCCACCTCCGGGTGGCTGCCGGCCCGGGGCTGCTGCAGGGCGCGGGACAGCGCCGCCTCCAGATCGTTGAGGGCGAGTCCGGCCTCGCGGCTCTGCGCCGCGATCGCGGCCTCGCGGCCCTCGCCGGGCGGCGCGCGGAGCACCGCCTCGGCGAGCCCGGCCTGGGCCTTCAGCGCTCGGCGCAGCTCCTGCCGGACCTGATCGGGCTCCCAGATCGGCCAGAGCACCAGGCAGCTCGCCACCGCGATCACGCCGCCCAGCACCGTGAAGCCGCCCCGCATGGCGACGATCTCCCAGGAGCTGTGGCCGGGCTCCAGCAACTCGACGAGCAGCACCACGAGGGGCGTCAGGCAGGTGACGAAGAACCCGTACGAGATCTGGCGCGCCGCGAAGCCGACGATGCTGAGCACGAGGATGAGCCCGGCCTCCGCCAGCGGGCTCGTGGCGTAGTAGGCGAGCACGGCCCCCACGAGGCCGCCCAGCACCGTGCCGCCGATCCGCTCCAGGGCCCGCTGCCACGTCGCCGCGTAGAAGGGCTGCATGGTGAGCACCACGGTCATCACCAGCCAGTGCGTGAAGGCGCCCGCGTAGGTCAGGGTGGCGGCGAGCGCCGGCGCCGCGACCGCGCTCGCCCGCAGGGCGTGCCGCAGGTTGGGCGAGGCCAGGGTGAAGTTCTGCGCCAGCGGCCCGACGTAGCGGGTCCAGCGGTCGAGGCTGCCGCCCTCCGTGATCGTGCCACCGGGCCGGTAGCCCTCCGGCGTCGACAGCTTGGCGCCGAGCCGCACGCGCCCGGCGATCCGGTCGGCGAGACGGGCCAGGGTCGGGTCCTCCGACAGGCCGTCGGCCACCCGGACGATGGAGTGCTCCAGGCGGCCGAGGTCGAGGTTGACGTCGTCGCGGATCGCCCGGGCGATGGTCACCAGCAGGGGGCGCAGGCGCCGCAGGAAGACCTTGGCGAGCGCCCGGCGGCGCGCGTCGGGCCGGCTGTCGATCAACTCGCCCACGGCGATCAGCGCGGCGAAGATCTGCTCGGCGCTCTCCAGGCGCAGCAGGGCCTGGGCGGTGCGGTCCGAGACCCGCTCGCGGGAGCGGGCGAGGTCGAGGATCATGGTCCGCGCGGTCTCGATGCTCGCCCGCACGCCGCGGCGGTGGCCCCGCGCGTGGCCGTCGAAGGCGGCCGTGTCGGGCTCCGGCAGGGCGACGAGCCGCTCGAGGTCGCCGCAGAGCCGGGCGAGATTGTGCCAGACCTCCGCCACCGCCCGGTGGGCCGGTCGGTACGGGTGCAGCCGCCAGATGACCAGGGCCAGGAAGGTCGCCCAGAGACCGCCGGCCGCGAACATCGCCGCGGTGACGGCCGCCTGCGCGACGTCGAGCGGCCGGTCGAGAGCGATGCACAGCACCACCACGAGCACGTTGCCGGCCGACTGGGCCTGCACGCTCCAGACGCGCGCGTACGAGCAGGCGAAGATCAGCGCGCAGGCGACCGGGACGACCACCGGCAGGCCGAGGGGCTGGATCAGGCCGAGGCCGGCCCAGAGCAGGCCGCCGAGGAACGAGAAGGCGGTGAGGACGCGCAGGCGCGCCCGCATCGGGCCGCCGTTGTCGCAGAAGCAGGCGAGGTTGGCGGCGAGCGCCATGGTCAGCAGCGGCGACCACTGGATCCAGATGTTGAGGAGGATGACGACGCCGAACGCGAAGGCGGCGCGCACGCCCTCCACGAGCCGCACGTTCCGGAGGTCGAGGCCCGTGGGCAGGCGCCGCAGATCGCCGCCCGGCCGGCTCAGGCTGCCCCGGCCGGCGGCGAGGCGGCGGCGCCGGACATGTCCGGAGGGCGAGGCTGTGGGACTCGGCGCGGTCAAGCTCGGTCTCCCGACGGGGGCGCGGCGCCCCGGCATGAACCGCGCTCCGGCCTGACCGGATCCGCGGCGGCGCGCAACCCCGGCCCGCTCCCGGCGCCGGATCGCTAAGGCGCGTCCGGCGCATCGCCGCGGGGCAGTCTCTCCATCCTCGGCCCGATCCGGGACGCCGCGCCGGTCCTCGCCCCGCGCGCTTGACCCTCGGGCGAGCCCGTGGCTTCTGGGGCCGCCTGGCCCCGACTCCGTAGCTCAGCTGGATAGAGCAGCCGCCTTCTAAGCGGCAGGTCGTAGGTTCGAGCCCTACCGGGGTCGCCAGGTCGTCTCTACCTAGAGGCAAAGTGAATTTTTGGTCGTCTGGGGCGACTTACGGGAGCGGCTCCTAGGCCGCGGTTACCGCGCGGTTACAAGAAAGTCAGAGCCCTCGGGCTTCGCACGGCTCGCCTTACTGGGTCGCTTTCGCGCCATTCAGGTGAGTCAACGCTCTCGGAGCGATAGTCGGCCACGACCGCCAAGCGGACGTGCTGAACGGTTTCAGCTAAGGCCACACTGTCTGTGAGAACCGTCAAATCGAATGAGCTTAGCAGTTGCCTAGCGCACCGCATTCTTCGATGGTAGCCAACAAAACCAAGGGTTGTCGATGTGAGCTTCAACGAGGCTCCCTCGAGCGCTGGAGGAAGCCGCGGTGGATTGGGGTCGGTGGGCCGATTACCCGTGAGCAGCGAAATCGACGCAATGCAGGTGCGTCTCGAAGAGCACTTCGCGGCCCTTCGAGAGGCGCGTTCCAAGCAGGGACTGCCGGTATTCGCCCTTGAACACGGCCTCAATGCGAGCGAGTTGTCCTCGCTGGTGGCGCTCCTCAAGACTCAATTAATCTCTGGCGGCAGGCTTGGGGTGCATTGGCTGCTCTGGGTCGTTTACGCGACGGAACAAGGATATAACTACGAAGGCGAAGAGTATTGGTATACATTCGAAAGCAAGATGCCGTTGTGGGATCGGAGGTGGCGACCGAGTCTGCGAACGTGGTTTGAGAAATTCTGCACGATGTACGGCGGCCTTAGCCCAGAGGGTTCATGGGCCAAAAATTTTTCGATTATCGCGTGGCCAATTACACATGCTCTGCTTCCGAAGGATCTCCAAGAGCAGTTGGCTTACGCGCTCTACAACCTGCGGTATCAAATCGTGTCGCGCCTCGATCGACCTCCTGCTGAGATCGGAGGTTACGTTGCGAGGATGGCGCACGGGGGAAGCTCGCGGTTCGAGAATTTTGTCGAGCAGGAAGAACTGGTCGGACGGATTATCCTTGCACTCCTAGATTATCAATCAGTCGATAACGGGAGCGCCATCCGTCCTGACACGCTGGCGAGGATCGCCAGCGATCTTGAGAAGGTCAGGAGCGCGCGACAGTGGCTGCACGACACCCGGAAGGCTGTCGAGATCGCCACGCTTCGGGGAACCGCACCCCGAGGGGGCACCGAGTCTCACAATCGTGACCAACTCGACTCTCCGGCGAAGGAGCGTAAGCCATCTATACGCCCCTCGTTGATATTGAGGCGGACGGGCCAGGACGAATGGACACCCATCTTGGAGGTTCCGAGCTTCCGCGAGGTTGCTTACCTGAACCATGAACTTGCGACGTTCCTGCGCCGAACAAGGTGTTCAGTGGCGGGTTCGACCGGCCTCCGGCCGCCGGGTTGGCTTCTGATCGGTGCACAGCGTCGCACTCTGACAACCTGGCCAGCGACGGGAAAGCCAGTGCTTTCCTTCCAGGCCCCGAACGCCGCGTTGGAGCATCTGCTGTCCAGCGAGGGCCGCATCTCGCCGGGCCCGACGTGGATATTCCGCCGCGGCTCGGACGGGCAAGCGGTAGAAGTACTCGGAAGATTGGTCCGGCCGAACCGGTCGTACATCTTCGTCACTCAGGGGGAACTTCCAGTACTGTCCATGGGCGCACCCACGAGGATCCTCTGTGGTGGGGTCAAGGCGGTCCAGATTGACGTGCCTGCCGTGCTGACAGAGGGGCAAATCGACGAACTGAAGAAGGTGGGATTGTCGGTTGCCCAAACGATTCGGATCTGGCCGGTCGGCCTGGCCGCTCGGGGCTGGGATGGGGAGGGCACCACGGAGTGGCTTGAGAGCGAGCGCCCCTGTTTCGCGGTTGAGCACGATCATCCCGTTGCTGAATATGAATTGAGCCTTGGCGCCGGTCCAACAACAAGGGTGAAGGCAAAGCCGCCTGGGATCGCGACCTTTATCCGGCTGCAACCACTTCCGCCTGGAAACCACGTCCTGTCGGTCAGCGTGATCCGAAATTTGGGTTCAGGCGCCGTATCGCGACCCGCGGAGGGCGTGATCTCGTTGTCCGTCCGACCACCAAACCCATGGATCAGCGGCACCATCGAACACAATGGCTTGATCGTAGGATCGGAACCTCCCGAACCGACGCTCGATGAATTTTGGGAGGGGCTCACCCAGTTAAACGTTCTCGGCCCGGCCGGACGCCATGTGAATGTGTGCGTGGAACTGCTTAGTGGTTCGGGCAGCCGGCTTGCCCTAGAGCAGGTCGGGCAACTCACGTTGCCGCTCGGACCCGGCTCTTGGCGCAACATGTTCGCTGGGTTTGCCCGGCGCGAGAAGGATCCGTGGAGTTACCTCGAAGCGAGTTCAGGGCGCATCATCGTGGACGGCGAGGAACTCGGGATTGTCCACATTCCGCTTCATCGGAACCTCTCGCCGGTACGATGGGTCTGGCGCACGACATCGAAATCAACACTTCTTCGGCTGGTCGATGACCAAGACGCGGATGCACCGTTAGAGGTTACCTTCCACTCCTTCGCTACGCCGCTTCAAACTGTGGTGCTCCCACCCGACGAGGTGGCCGGCGGGATCGAGCCGCAGCCTCCGGGAGGGCTCGTCGTCGCCAATTACGCTGACCGGCGCGAAGCGCTCGTCGTGAGCATGCGGAAGGTAGATGGCGGCTTCGGCGGGCTCATCGTTGAGCCAAAATTTGAGAAAATTGTGAGAACTCAAGACCAGGCGCTCGCCGTTCTGAAATCGGTTGTCGCTTGGTCAGATTCGCGCCTCGCGGGCGTGTTGGCGTCAGAGCGTCGAGAGCGCGTCGTCCGCCGATTGAAGGAAAGACTATACAGTATCTTGTGCGGGGCAAATTGGGAGCGTGCTGAAAGTCGCCTTGAACTCGGGTTATCTACTCAAGCAGGCGTCGAAGGCCTGCTCCGGTGCTTCGGCGACAAGCGAGTATTCGCTCTAGTACTTGCGCGCGATGCCACCAAGTTCGCCAGGATGCCCGACCAGGTCCGGAAGCGCGAATTCGCTGCTTTGGCGCAACGATACAAGGTTGCGCCATCCGCGCCTTCCAAACGAGCGCTCGACCTCGCTAGCGTTTTGGATCAGGCGCTGCGCCCGTCAGACGCGGATCTGCGATCGCTGATCGCGCTCCTGTGGGATTACCCGGCACTCGTCGCTGGTGCTCGCATACTTCAACTACTAGGCGGGCAGGTCGCTTCTAGTCAGCAGGTGTTCCCTGCAGCAGGTGTCGCATGATCGAGGTAATCACCTCGGATGCAGTGATCGAGAACGCCTGTGCTTCGTTCGGCATTGCGCCGGGCGACGCGGGTCTTCTGGACGAATCTTACCTCGCCGCTGCCCTTCGCAGACTCGCCGGTTTCCTGTGCCCCTGTTCGCCGAAAACGGTTTTGAGGGCCATGGTTGAGAGCCATCTCGGGCTAGTCTCCGATGCCGCTGCCTTCTCCGAACGCGTCGAGACCATAATCGAGACCCTCGTCTTCGCCGGGGATCTGCTTGAACTCGCTGACATAGCGCTGGAGGGTGACGCGACCAAAAGTACATGGCTCGTCGCGGCTCCCCCGGCCTTCGTTGCCCGGGAGAGCGGTAGCGTCTTTATTCTCGGGCTATCCGCGGATGAGCAAACACCCCTGCCGATCGAGATGCGCTCGCGCATGTCGCTTCGTCGAACAATTAGATCGATCGATCCGTCACCTGGCGAGGACCTCGCCGCAGCGCTACGCGGTCTCGGACTACGGGAACTGTCAAACACGGCATGGATCAGATGCCCAAGGGCGGTGAACGCAACCGCTCTGGTTGCTGCCTACGACACAAAGTTGGCGGCTCAGCGCTCGTCCGGCGACATTCCTGACCTTAGCGTCCTGAATTGGAGCCGGAAAACCCGCAGTTATCGGGCACGCTGGACCGGACCAGAAGCGCTCACGGGACAGTTCGTCGTAAGAAGGCCACAAACCTTCGGCGCCAACCTTTGGGGCTACGCTCAACTCCGTGACGGCGTGCCCCTGAAGTTGCTCGATTTACCCCTCCACGGCGAGCGCTGGCGCGGCTGCGATGTGGCTTGGCGCATACAGATGGCCATCGATTCGCTCGCAGGACGGCCCCAGGAGTACAGGCTGAGGGCCGCCGAAGATGGTGCAAGATTCGACTTCTTCTCACCAATTCCAAATTGGGCCCGTCGTCGCCTGACACTGGTCGGAGAGGAGGTCGATACTGCTGGATGCCTGATGTCCTTCCTTGTGCCGGCTCGCGAGGTCGCCGCGAAGGAGCGATTTTTGAGTCAATTATTGTACCTGTCGCGAGCGGCGGAATGAGGAGGAGAACCTAGGATGGCGAGAACGATCCAGGAGACGATCGACCACCTCCATTCGTCACTTAAAGAGTACATTGAAGCCACGTACCACATCGGCGATCCTGCACTTATTACCCAACGTCGGAAGCTTCTAGAGCGGATAGGCGTAACTCATCAGGAACCATTCCTCGAATCGACCCCAAAATATCAGGTTGGCCGACTGTTCAAAGATATGGATGGACTGCCGGCCGCTGCGAGGGCCATTTACGAGAAGCTGTCGGGCACCCGGAAGGATCGTCCGCGACTGATTTTTGACCCTCCGTACAGGCATCAAGGGGACGCGGTCCAGCACGCACTGATCGAGGGAAAAAACCTCGTCATCATGACCGGAACGGGTTCAGGAAAGACCGAGTCCTTCCTTCTACCCATACTAGGCAAGTTCGCCCGGGAGGCGGCCGAACGACCGGCTTCCTTCGGCGGACAGCCGGCCATGCGAGCGCTTCTTCTCTATCCCATGAACGCCCTCGTGAACGATCAACTCGGACGTCTGCGGGCTATCTTCGGCGATCCGGATCTGGTGACGCAGTTCACGGATTGGGCGGGACGTCCGCCGCGCTTCGCGCGTTATACGAGCCGTACGCCGTACGCCGGCGTGCGCTCTGGCAAGAAGGACGGGAGGAAGCTCTCTTCCTTCGAGAGCTTCTACGTCGAGATCGAACGTCAGGCGGAGGGACACAAGTCCGAGGAGCAGGAGGCTGCCGCTCATCTACGGTCGCAGTTGAAAGATCGCGGCAAGTGGCCCGCGAAACCCGATTTGGACAAGTGGTTCGGTACAAAGAACTCTCGCTGGTACAATCCCAAAACAGAAACTTTCCTTCGCGCAGTGACCTTGCCTGAGGATTCGGAACTCATCACTCGCCACGAGGTACAGGCATCCTGCCCGGATTTGCTGGTCACCAACTACTCGATGCTCGAGTACATGATGATGAGGCCGATCGAGCGTTCGATCTTTGACAACACCCGCAATTGGCTGGCGGCCAATCCCGCAGAAAAGATGATGGTGGTGCTTGACGAGGCCCACCTCTACCGCGGCGCAGCCGGTGCGGAGGTCGGTCTGCTTCTACGTCGGCTGCGAGACAGGCTCGATGTGCCCGCGGAGCGCTTCCAAATTGTCTGTGCTACAGCGAGCTTCAATGACCGAGAATACGCCGCTCAGTTCGGCGCGCAACTCTCCGGCATCCCAGCAGAAAGCTTCGTAGCAGTCACGGGCGATCTCGATCTGCGCCCGCATGCGGCAGTCGGAACGACGACCGACGCCGAAGTCCTTGCCGACCTAGATCTTAAGCTTTTCTATTCGTCGGAGGAAGCCGATCGAACGGCTTCGATCGCCCCGTTCCTCAAGCATCGCGGCGTGACGGCCGGGTCTGGCGTTGAGCGGGACCTGTTCCAGGCGTTGAAGGACTTCGGGCCACTCGGTCGTCTGGTAAACACAACGATGGGGTCGGCGCAGCCGGTCGTCGGCCTCGGCGCCAAACTGTTTCCGGACTCGCCCGAGATCGCGGATCAGGCCGTGACTACCCTCCTCACTCTGGGCAGCGTGGCACGCGAACAGCCGGACGCCGCTGGTCCCCTCCCGTGCCGAATCCACAATTTTTACCGCGGTCTTCCGGGATTGTGGGTTTGCATGGATCCCGACTGCGTCGAACTCGCCGAGGAGGAGCGTAACGGCATCAGTGGGAAGATGTTTAGCCAACCACACGAGACCTGCGGCTGCGGCTCGCGGGTCCTAGAGTTCTTCACGTGCCGCAACTGCGGTTCGGCGTACGCGAGGGCCTATTCAGACGATCTCGACTGCCCGGATGCACTCTGGTCGGAGCCTGGTCGGAGACTGCACATGCCGGGCGGCGAGACCGTACCGCTGCTTGACCTCGACCTACTGCTCGAAGAGCCCCGGCATCACGACATCGCAGAAATGGCGGAATACGATCTGGATACCGGGCGCTTAGCTGCGGGGCAACGCACCCGCACCGTGTATATCAGAAAGGACCGGCTAACGCCGGCAGTCGATGACGACGGCGAGACCGACACCAACGCGGAGAGGCGCGGCCAATTCGTCCCCTGCGGAGTCTGCCGGCAGACGGCCAGGGGTCGCACGACTGTGCAGAATCACCAGACCAAGGGCGATCAGCCCTTCCAGGCGCTGGTATCGAGGCAGCTTTCGGTCCAGCCGCCCGGCAAGCAGGCCGCGTCGCGATTTGCTCCCCTCCGCGGCCGAAAGGTACTCGTGTTCTCGGACTCACGACAGGTGGCTGCGCGGCTGGCGCCAAACCTGCAAATGTACTCGGTAAGGGACGCGCTCCGCCCGCTCATTGTCTGGGGGTTCGACCGCCTGGGGAAGCCGCCAGTGCTTCAGCAGATGTTGAGCCTCGATGAATTGTACCTCGCCGTGCTGCTTGCGTCGCAGAGTCTCGGCGTCCGTCTGCGCCCAGAGAGGAAGTCCGGCGAGAACTTCTCAGCCGTCGAGGACCTAGTGGCGAAGGCGATTGCGGAGGGAGCACTCACCGATGACAACAGTCTGACAATGCTCTGGATGGAGGCGAAGGGCCAGGTGCCTCCCGCCGCTCTCCTCGATGATATAGTGAAGACAGTCCAGGATAAGTATCTGGGCCTTGAGGCGCTTGCGCTCGCCTCAATCCGAGAGCGCGTGAGCAATACGAAGGACATTCACAAGCTACCACCGATTACTGGCATCGCGGAAACCGAGGAGGATAAGGTGGCTCTGGCCAGAGCCTGGTTGCGCTGCTGGCGTCCGGTTGGTTTTTGGCTCAACACGATGCCGATTGCTTGGTACAAGCGGCCTAAGGAACGGGGAACTAGCGTCGGTTCGCGCAAGGGCGCCTTCGCAGCCATGGACGTGGTGCTCAAGAATCCGGCTGCGCGGAAGGCCTTCAGGCAAGGCTGGACGCGGCCGCTGCTCGATATTTTCACGCAGGACATGGATGCCGGCAACCGCCGGCTCTCAGGTCAGAACCTCTCGCTTCAGTTGGTGGGAGAATGGAAGCGGTGCGCCAGTTGCAAGTCAGTGCATCGCCCCGTACGGACCATTCCGCACTGCCTTGATTGCGGAAGTGATGAAGTCGTCGCGCTTGATCCCACCCAGGACAGCGTCTTCTCGGCTCGCAAGGGCTACTACCGGTCGCCGGCGCTGGGTGCTTTAGCCACGCCTCCAGAAGTGCCGATAGCCCTAATCGCGGCGGAGCACACCGCTCAACTCAATGCGCCACAGAGTGACGACGTCTTCTCTAAAGCAGAGGAGAACGAACTCCTGTTTCAGGACGTCGAGCTCAATTGGGGTTCGAGCGGCCGACAGACAGCAGCAATCGATGTGCTCTCGAGCACGACCACGATGGAGGTCGGCATTGACATCGGCGCGCTGTCCGGTGTGGCACTGCGAAACATGCCGCCGGGACGCGCGAACTACCAGCAGCGGGCCGGCCGGGCAGGCCGACGCGGAAATGCGGTCGCGACCGTAGTGGCATTCGGCAGCGCCGACAGTCACGACGAGCACTACTTCAGCGAGCCCAAGGAGATGATCTCCGGCAAGGTAATCGACCCGAAACTCACGCTCGACAACCCGGACATCGTAAAGCGGCACATCCGTGCGTACCTGCTCCAAGCGTATCACCAGGTCCGCCTTCCGGTGTTCGATCCTAATGCAAATCCGGACCTCTTCTCGGTCCTAGGATCGGTCCAAGAATTCAAGACGACCACCGCACCGCTCAACGTCCAAGACTTCAAGGCTTGGCTTATTGAGAATGAGAGGGGCCTCCGGGGCCGCGTAGCATCGTGGATACCTCATGAATTGATTGGGCGCATTCGGGATAACCTGCTCGATGAAATGATTTCCGATTGTATCTCCGCAGTTGAGCAGGCGATTGCGAACGATCCCGCCGGCAGACGCTCTGCCGAGGAGGATGACGGCGGGGCTGAGAACAGGGGGAATGAACTGCCAGAGGAGGTGGGCGAGGAGGTTCCTCCTGAGAGGGCGCTCACCGGAACGCTGCTCGACCGCCTTCTCTATGAGGGTGTCCTGCCGCGCTACGCGTTCCCGACCGATGTGGCTACGTTCAATGTCTTCGATATTGAGCGATCGACTCCCTACAGGCCCGTTATGCGCTTTGCGCCGTCGCAAGGACTGCCGGTAGCACTGTCGCAGTATGCCCCAGGCAAACAGGTGTGGATTTCAGGTAAGTGCTACACCTCCGGGGCGATCTACTCGCCGATGGCGGAGGATCGCTTCGGCGCTTGGCAGAAGCGGAGGTTGTATCGGGAGTGCAGTGAGTGCAGCTTCGCCGAGACCGTCAAGATAGACGCCGGGCTCGGTCGCGACGTCGTTACGGACTGCCGCGCCTGCGGATGCGAGGACAGCTTCGGCCCGACTCGCTACTGGCTCCGCCCTCCCGGCTTCGCACATCGGGTCGATCAAGAGGTGGTCACATCCCCTGACGACATGCCGGAGACCAGCTACGCTACTCGGGCCAAGCTAGTGATGCCGACGCCGGCGGACGACAGCAAATGGACGTGGGTGAATGACCGTATCCGCGTGATGCCAAACCGAGAGCACCTATTGGTGTCTAATACCGGCCCAAAACAAGAGGGCTACAACTACTGCACCCTGTGCGGCCGCATCGAGTCGTCGGCCGAAGGCACTGCGTCCATGTTTGCTCCGCATCCGAAGCCGTTCCCAGACAAGGAGGCGACCTGCCCCGGTACCCGCACTTCGAGGCACGTTGTGCTCGGCACCGACTTCATCACGGACATTGCGTTGTTCTCTATGCGGGTGGAAGCGCCGTTGAAGCTAAAGCCCGGCTACTATCCGACGGAAGTGGCGCTGCGGACAGTCAGCGAGGCGCTCGCCAAAGCAGCCTGTGGTCTACTGGGAGTTGAGCCCGGTGAGTTGATGGCCGAATACCGGCCAGCACTGACTCCGGCAGGCAAATCTGGATTGGAGGCTGAGATATTCCTCTACGACACACTTCCTGGTGGCGCGGGTTTCTCGCGCCAACTGGCGGAGCGAGGAGATGAGCTTTTCCGGCGCGCGCTTACCATCATGGAGACATGCCCTGAAGACTGCGACGCTTCGTGTTATCGCTGCCTGCGTAGCTTCAAGAACAAGTTCGAGCATGGCCAACTGGACAGGCATGTCGGAGCCGAACTGCTGAAATTCCTTCTGACTGACCGGATTCAGCCGTTCAGCCTGGAGCGAGTTGCTGCATCGACCAGGATCCTGATGCTCGACTTGGAGCGCAACGCCGATAACGGCGTGACATACGAAACGGACGCGGTGGTTAACGTGCCTGGAATGGGCGAGGTCGCGGTCCCGATACTCGCCGTCCGACCGGACGGCAGACAGTTTGTCATCGCCGTGGCCGGTCCGCTTACGGCGGACCACCCGGCGAGCCCACTGATCGCCGAGCTACGCGAGCGATGGGATGCAGGGCGCGTGATCCCGATCAACGAATTGCTTGTCAGGGGCAATCTGCCGGCCGCGACGAGGATCGTCGAGGAGGCTGTACTCGCATGACGTTGGCCCATATCGCCACGAACGCTTCCAGGCACCGTCCATGATCGTGATTACTGGCGTCACCGAGGGTGACGAATACGAGGCTGCCAAGCGTCTTGAGCGTAGGCTGCTGGATCTCTGGCCGGATATTGCCCAGAGCAAGGCAGACGTTGTGCGCATCTTCGTCGGACTGAAGATGCACGGGCAGAAGATGGAAGATCTCGACCTCGTCGTCATCGGCTTCTTCGCGGAAGCGCGTAGCTTCGACGTCGAGTGGAAGTTCTATCCACGGGATGGGGAGCCGTTCACGCCCAAGGCGGCACGAGTTCGTAACTTCGCCCTTGTCATCGAGGTGAAATCGCACGACGCGAAAGGAGTACGGTTTGAGAACACCGCCGCCTTCGTCAAGTACACGCGGAATGGGGACGCTTCGTGGCAGTGCGTGACCGAAAAGAATCGGAGCCAAATGTTCGAGTTCAAAAAGTGGCTCGACCGGTTTGGCCTCGACAATGTGCACGTCCAGAATCTGGTACTCTTCACCGGTCTAAAGGAACGGGATCTTCCCCGGCGCCCACATGTATGTATAGCAAGCGATACAAGCTTTGAGCGAATCCTCAACGTTCTCGGGCAGGTTTCCGGTATACGCGAGAAGGACAGGAAGGTTACTCTATCCTATGGAGCGGAGGAGGCCTTCGCTCGACTGCTAGCCCCGAACTCACCATTGTTTGAGACCATCGCGCCTACGCCGCTTGATCGCCGCCGGATGGACTTGATCGCAAAGTCCGCATTACAGGATGCTTGGCTCGAGGACCTAGGCGAGCGTCAAATCCTGCTGAAGGGCCGGGGCGGCGTTGGCAAGACGGTGATCCTACTGCAGATGGCCTATCGGGCTTTCGACCAATCGGGACAGCGTTCGCTCGTCCTCACCTTCAACAAGGCGCTTGTCGCTGACATGCGCAGGACAATGTCTCTCCTTGGCGTGCCAAGAAGCGTCGAGCGCGGCGGCGTCGCCATCGAGACAGTGCACGGCTTTATCCGACAGTTGATGTTGAAGCTGGGTGTCATCGACTGTCGTGAGGGCTTCCTCGACGGCTACGAAACTCATAAGTCCACGCTGCTACACTATCTCCTCAGCGGGACGGTAACGGGCGACGACCTAGCCGAAACGATACGGTCGGATGCGACACAATTTGACTGGGACCTGGTGTTCGTTGACGAGGGACAGGACTGGCCGGGCGACGAGATAGCCATCCTGAACGCCGTTTACGGGCCCAAGCGCTTGGTGGTCTCTGACGGTGTCGATCAGTACGTGCGGAATTCAGTGGCAGACTGGACTTCCAGTCTTTCGAAGGGTGAATCGAAGGTTCGTCCGCTGAAAAAGTGTCTACGGATGAAGGCCAACATCGCCTCGTTCGTAGCGGACGTCGCAGCCGGCCTTGGGCTCGACGATTGGGATCTTGAACCGAACGTCGACGCAGCCGGAGGCCGGGTAATAGTGTTCGAGGGCGATCTCGCCGCCGAGCCCGCACGGATTGCAGCACTCGTGGAGGAGGCTCGCGAACTAGGTAACTTCCCCGTTGACCTACTCGCATGCGTGCCTCCCGGCTTGGTAGTTAAGACGGCGCAGGGCCCCGAAAACGAAGCTGCTGCGGCCTATGTCGAGCATGGTGGGCGCGTATGGGACGGAACAGCGGCCGACGTCCGCGAGCACTATCCGATCGACCGCGACGAGCTTCGCTTCGTGCAGTACGACTCGTGTCGAGGGCTGGAGGGTTGGACCACCATCAACTACGATCTCGATCAACTATGGGACTATAAGGCCTCGCAGTGGCTTTCTGAAAAGCACACTCACGACCCACTTTTGGAGACACGCGAGGAGGCAGCGGCACGGCATGCCGCCCGCTGGATCATGATCCCGCTGACGCGAGCTATCGACACGCTGGTGATTGGCATCGGGGCGAACCCTGGACCGTTACGCGACGTACTCAGGAAGGTTGCTGACCGCCGTGAGGACTTCGTCGAATGGATTGACCTTACTCGAAGCAAAGTCTAGCTATCAATTCTCGACATCAGATCATCGTCGGGCTCGGCACGCAGACTTTGTTGGACGCTGGCTGGACCAAGCGAACGCAGCTTGACGAGCGTCTCCTCACGCTGGACGCGACCATCGAGCCAACGCCGACGCCAGGCAGCAGCGATCATCGCTGCGCTCGTCGGAAGGAAGTTGTCGGTCTCCATGCCTATGAGGGATGCCCGGAATGCAGGCCCGAGTTCGCAGGCGTAGAAGAGGCGCGGGGTTGCGTGATGCAATATGGCATCGCTGTCTATGCCAAGTGCGTCGAGCCCTTCTCTGATCTGCCGCAGCCGCGGACTCGTGCCCTCGCCAAAGCGGTTGTTTACCCGGCGCGACGTGTGAACTCTTTGGGCCATCTGCCGCAAGGCGTGAGCGGTGTCGGCGCCGAGGTGTAGCGTGCCGAAGCCGCCGGTCTTGCTTTTGCCAATTGAGTCCCATCGCAGATCGTGGTTGAGGCCAGCGTTCTCGGCAGAGCTAAGCTTCAGGCGGTTGTACTGGCTGGAGCCCACGCCATAGAGGCTCGTCGTCGTGAGCACTCGCAGATCGGCTGGCTTTGAGACCGCTCGGCCTGCCATCTGAGACGCGATCACACTTACCTGATCGCCGTACCGGTCGGCGTAGTGGTCGCGGACCTCCTTCGATGCGAGGAGAAGCGCCACAAGCTTGCCGCCCAGCAACTCGTTGTACGGCGCGATCGCCCCGCAGATGCTCACGTCGGCCACACGGCTCGAGAGTCCTGCTTTACGGAACTCCGTGAGTACGATGTCGATCGCGCGTTGTCCGCTTCGGGCGGAAAGAAGTTGTCCGAGACCTCTCACCGGATTAGCGTAAAGCTCTGCCGCGCGGAACATCTGCTTCGCGAAAAGCAACTGGGCGAGCAGTTCGGCGCGCTTTCGCACGAATAGCAAGTCCTCCGAGGCCGCGCGCCAGTCGGTGTCCGCACTGGCCGCCTTCACGGCTCCGCGCATCGGCCTAACTCCGTCGCCCTCCTGGACGCTAGCTTCGTAATGAGTGCGGAGTTCCAATTCGCGAGCGAAAGCCGCACCGGATGCCTTCTGCTCCAGCCTGAGGATTGTGTTCTCCACGGGCGATTCGAGTTCGTCCGCGCGCACAAAGTCGTCCCAGCGCACCTCCGCGATTGAGGCGTCCAGCCGCGCGATGAGGGCCTCGGCTAGGGTCCTGGTATCCCAGAGGCCGGATCGGAGATTCATCTCCATCGCCTCCCGCAGCCAACCGATCCATTTGTCCCTCACCGTCACCCGCATCACTGGGCTAGCCAACATCGCGATGCCGATAATGGGCCTTTGGGGGCGTGCGGCGTTCCTGACCAAGACAAGCAATTGTCGTCCCGGGATCGGACGGTATTCGTGGGCCCAGGTATGGCGAAAGTAACGCCAGATGTCGTTCAGCGGCAGGCCCGTGTCGCGGCACCGAAGACCAGATTGACAGATCTCGACGACGGGCTCGACTACCCGGCCGAGTGCGGACTCTCGCTCGCATTCGGGTAGCCTTCCGACGGCCGTTAATTCGTCCGCCAACTGTTTGCCGTTATCGACCAGATCGAGGACGGAACTGCGCACACCGGATGCCCGGACCGTCCGCCGCTCCATTCGTCTAATAAAAGCGGCGACCGACGGTTCTAACAACTGACGGCGACGAGCCGTCTGCAGCGCAGACCTGACGCGGAACTTGACGTCCTCGACCGTCTGATCGCCGCTCCGGTGTATACCAGGCGGCTCGAAGTGGATACCGCTAGTCTCTACGGAGACCCGCCAGCCCTGCTCGAAGAGGTCGGCGACGAGCAGGCAAACCGCCCTGAGTTTGGTGCTGTCGCCGTCGTCTATGTAACTTCGGGCTAGGTTGCGGAGGCTGTCGGCAAATTGCGGCGGAGTCGGGCCGGCGAAGCTAAGAAGCTCATGTAGTTCCTCGCGCTCGTTCGGCGCGAGGAATGGCGCGAATGGGCGAGGGCCGCCGTTGAACCGCTCATCGCCGTTATGTGCCACGATTGCTCCCCTTTGGCCGCTTCTCTGATAGCAATGCCAATTCCTTGGTTGCCACGCCAGCAGCCAAGCGATGAGTTGCGTGGACGAAATTCCCGGGGCGATTTTTCGGCTCCGGCGACGAGGTGGCGGTCTGTCTTGCCCATTGGCGGAGCAGGCGCTCGTATTCCACTACGATGGCCGTGTCTGCCTCGGCCATGCGCTGTCCGATGTGGCTCAATAGCGTGTCCAGGGCGGCAGCCGGATCGGCCGTGGCAACGATGCTGCGCATTGCCGCGACCAGACCGTCTGGTCCTAGTGCGCGGCGCCGTCGTCGCAGTAATTCCCCCCTGGTGCGTACGCCGCCCGTGGCAAGTGGTTCTCGTATGGTGCTCGGTTTCGCGATGCCTGTGTTCGTCCGATCAGTTGGCCGGCTTTGACGTTCGGCCTTCGCGATCCTTACCATGGCTCGAAGATGCTCGATTGCCTTATGGAGGCCGGCTACGCGGAGGCGGTTCCACATATCTGGCGAAACAGACACCTGCTGCTTCGAGGTCGTTACACCGAATGCCTCGTCGAGCGACGCAGAGAATTCGATCTCGATGCGGATGTACCGGTCGTTGTTGATGAAAGAGGTCCAGGGAGTGCGCGACTTTACGTCGACGAGCCGGCCGTTCCTGCTGAAGATGATCCCGTGATACTGCTTGATGATCGGGAAGCGCGCATTGGCGTTGATACCGATCGCGTCGCGCGACTTGTCGGTGGCGCCGAACGTTGGCGGGAGCCAAGCATAGCGAAGTGTAACTTCGCCGAAGCCACCGGAGGCGCCTCCGCCCTCGATCCTGAACGTGACTGGATCAAGAGCATGGGCCCGATCGACATCGAGCGCGTGGAACTCACCATCGGGCGATAGAAAGAGTGGGTCAATGGGATGGACTTGTTCCCCGTCAACGTGGAGCGCAGTGGCGCGGAGCAACTTATGGTAGGCGACACCGAAGTGGCGCATGAGGTTCCGCCGCAACCCTATTCTTGTAGTCCATTCCAGTCGGTCGAGCTTCTCCACGAGCACGATTGTGCCAGACTTCCAGCCGCCGGGGTGGATGCGTCGAAGAGACTCGCGAAGGAACCCGGGAAGGATCGCCGGTTGGGCAGACGGCATAGCGGTCTCGGCCTGCGCATTGCGGTAACCATCATCATCGAGCATGTCGAGATCAAGCGTGACCGCGTGGATCCTGCCGCGCCTCAGCTTCGAGTAGACCGTGAAGCGACGCCCCATGCTGACCGTCGAGCATGGAAGCCCGTACCCGAAACGCCCCAGTCCACCTCGGTCGTTCTCCCTGTGCGTGCCCCCCCACATCATGGCGAAGCGCACCATGTCCGGCCCCATGCCGTGGCCGTCGTCGATGACAGCCAGTTGGGCTGGTTTGCTCGCGGAATCTTTGTATCCGAACACCAGATCTACACGTTCGGCATAGGCTTGCATCGAGTTATCAATAAGCTCGGCTATTGCTTCAACGTTGCCCCTGTATCCGATGTGTCTGATTCCTCGAATAAAGGACTCCGGAATAATAAATCCGAGATCGCGGCGGCCAGATAGGTTCGATGTGTACGTCTGTTGTGATTTTACGGTTTCACCATGATCATCTTTCATTCGAAAAATCCTCTCGATAAACTAACAGCAATAGTAATGCGCTGATAAGCCGAAACTAGCCTTTTAGTGTCGCTGCCTGCCCTTCAAGGTTGTCGACAGGCTGCAGTCCGCCTCCAATTTCGAGATGCTCGCGAATATGCTGATTTGATAGGCGAGCGCGTTCGCATAGATGCTGGAGCCTGTCACAACCGTTGAGCCGCCGAGTGAAAGGCGCTAATCGGTAATCATCAATGCAGCGGTGCGGCTCCTAACTCCGATTGGTTGATGCAAAATTGGTTTTTAAGTTTATGTGACTTATTCTGGCTGGTAGACCTCAAACACCGCGACCTGATAACAAAAAGTCCGGAAGCAAAGCTCGCTAATCAGCATTTTTTACGCAGCGGAAGCATCTTCCGCCCGCGCTGCGGCGCTCTCCGCCTCGGCGCGGGCATCCTCAGCCTCTTCGCTGCCTGGCGCCAATGCCTCAGCAGCTTCGGCGTGTCGCTTGGCAGCCGCTGCGTGGTGCTTGGCGGCCGCTGCGTGGGCGTCACGAGGATCCTCGCCGTCCTCTGCCTGCAGAACTGCCTCGCCTGCCTCGCGACCCGCGTCACGCACCACTCTCAAGATCATGCCCGTCGCCTCGGTCGCCTCGGCGGCAGTGTCGGTCTGCGTTGCTGCGTCAGAGCTGGCTTTCTCAGCGTCTTCCTGCTGGCTCGGGTCGGCGCCCTCGCCCGGTTTGCGAGCTTCGAAGTGCATCTCGGCGGCCAGCGCATGAGCATCGGCGGCAGCCGCGTGCTGACGGGCGGCCTCAACATGGGCGGCAGCGAGACGGCGGCCACTGAGCCCAGTTCCAGCAGCTGCGGCAGAGGTCTCGTAGAGGGAACTGCTCGACATTGTCGCGTCTCTCTGGTGGGAACGTTCTGTCAGAACAGAGAACCACGCGCGATGGTCGAGAACAATTTCATAATTTCTGGCGCAGTTAACGCATGAACACTACCGGGTGTTTGCGCTATCGATTTTAGGATTCTTTACGCGGTGCCTAGGCACGCTGCCCACCTACACAATCCGTGTGGCGGCGAGCAAAGGTGCAACATTATAGGCACTACGCGCGTGAAAACCTCCACTATGCGGCGAAAGCCCGGTCAATCGCGATTGAGGCGGCTTCTCCGCCCCGAACGGCCTGCGTGTAGTGGCTCAGGGTTACCGCCGGGCTCTTATGGCCGGCAATCTGAGCCACGAGACCCACCTCAATGCCTTCGGCCTGAAGGATCGAGATGAAGGCGTGGCGTGCCGAGTGGGGAGTGACGTATGGGACGCCCGCCCGCTTCAGCAGAAGCGCCCACATCCGCGTTCTGAAGTTGGCATAGAGCAGGATTCCCCCGCCACCGACCCGCGGCAGCGGCCATGCCTGCCGCTTTCCGAGACCGGGGAACACGCGGTGCGGTTCGCCCTCACGCCGGGGGCAGATCTCGCGCCACGAGACCAGCACTGCGCGCAGGCGCACCGACATAGGGATGTCTCGCCGCCCAGCGTCGGTCTTCGTCACATCGCACTGGCGCCCGTCCATCTCCTGCATGCGCCGGATCCGGATCACGTTCCGCTCAAAGTCGACATCCTCCCACAGCAAGGCCAATTGCTCGCTGGGCCGGGTACCCGCGAGAAACGGGAAGGCGACATAGGCGCCGCGCTCCGGGTCGGCTTCCGCGGCCGTTAGGACGGCGGCAATCTGTGCCGGCGTGAGGATGGCCTTGCGCACGCGCGGCGCGGCCTTCAGGCGGGTTGGCATCGTGGGCGGCCGGATGCCGAGATCCTCCGCCGCCAGCGAGAGCGCGCTGCCAAGGTACTTCTTGGCTCGAGCAGCACTGGACGCTCCAACCTCGCTCACGAGTAGTTTGTGAAAGGCGCGTATGTCCCCGGTACCAAGACGGTTCACCTTCATAGGGCCGAGCATCGGCGCGAGTGATGCACCCTCCGGCACGAGACCGGTTTCGGTAAAGGCGCGACGCTGGGCCGGAGTCGCCGAGACCAGAAGCGGCCCGGTGATGTAGCGGGCGCCCTTTTCGTACTCGAGGAGCGTTCGGCCCTTCACGTCGCCGCGTCGACCTTCGAGCCACCGCGCAACCGCATCGGCGACTGTGATGGCATCGCGATCCGGGACGTAGGCCCGCGTCTCGACGGCAGCCTGGATCTCATTGCGCTTGGCGATCGCGTCCTTCTGGCGGACGAAGAACAGCTGTGTCCGCTGGCCGGACTTAGGGTCAGAGTAGTTCAGGACCCACCGGGTGTTCACAACAACCTCGCCGGAACGGAGTTTGCGCTTTCGATCTCGCTTAGTCAGCGAAATGTTGAATGGCTTAGAAGACATAGAGCACGCTCCGCGACACTTGGAAAATAAAACACGAGGTTGTAGACAGAACAATTAATCGGCGCGAAGCGCAGTTAGTCAAATCTGAATGACCGGGGTCTACCTGATATCTCCGAAGGATTTCTGAGGAGGTTCGCTCGTAACCGCACATGGAACCGCGGATCCGAGAAATGCCCACCAAGAGGAGGGAAATACGACCGGTAGTATTCTGCCCACACCAGGAACACAGCCCGTTGAGCTTCGCGGTCCGAGGCTTAACGCCCGCGAAGCGGTAGGTCGGCCTTTAACGTGTAGGCGGTGCAGGTTGTGTAGACAGCCGGTGGCCCTCGCGCCTTGACGTTCCAGGGGAACGGAGGGGGCTCCCTCCTCCCCTTCCATTTTTTGGAATAAGGGGTGTTGACCTACACTATCGTCACTCCCTGCACCGGTGATCAGTAACTTGGTGCGTCGGGCGGGCCAAAATTCAGCTTCTTCTGCGGCCGTGCAGGCGCATCGTTTTCTTGTCCGTCTAACCAGACGCGGATCGTTTGGCCCTTGTTGCTGCGCTGGCCGCGCTCGTAATGAATGCCAACAAGCTTGAGGCCCGTCCTGATCTTATCCAGGTGTTTCGATAACTTGAGAGGCGTATCCGGGAAGAACCGGGGCGGATATTCTGGTTTGATCGCTTCTAGTAGTTCCGCAATCGTGCCCTCGAATCGTCCCTTCTCAAGGATCGATCTCAGCTCGACCACGACTGAATCGTTGTTGGTCCGCTCGATGATCCGCTCGTTCTGGCATTGCATCAGTGCCTCGACGATTGTGCCCGTTGGCAGGCCGGTCGCGGGCTCAGCGGCCGCCAACCATCGGGCGGCATCAATCATGCGAACGCCGGCAGGGGTGCTGGTAACGGCCTCGTTGCGGATCGCGCAGGCAATGACGTCGTAGATGGCACCAAGAAGCCTTGGGCGAAGCGCCTCCAGGGCAGCGTTCATGTCACCTTCGGTCCGTCTCGTATTGTCCTCCATCCGGACGAGCTTCACCGGTATGACGCGCTCAATCAGATCGGACTTGGTCGCAACGTCGCTGATGCCGTTGATGATGAATGGCCGCGTGGCATTCATCATATACAGCTCACCATCAGTGTAGAGCTTCCGACTGGCGTACCCGCTGCCTGTCGCGAGAGAGCACAAGGCATCCGATACGTTCGCGCTCATGCCCGAAGAGTTGTCGAACACCAGCATGAACAGAGCGTCGGCTAGCACCATCAGGTCGCGCTCGTTCTCCGGGAGGCGGAGTTTCTCGGCTTGGTTCGGGTCGATAAGCCTACGCAAGACCGAGCTGAGAAAGCTCTTTCCACTGCCCTGCTCCCCTTCGATGAGCAGGCAGAGGTAGGGGCCGCCCGGTCTTAGGACGTTGATGAGGAACGCCAGGACGAGGTTGTAGGTCTCGTCCGGCAACGCGAGCAGGTCGCGCAACTCCTCTATCCGGCCGCCTGGGACCGGCTCCGGTAATTCCAGCATCCCGGGCGTTCGGATGAAGCGCACTGGACTGCGAGCGAGGATCTGGTAGCCGCCGCCCGTTATGAGCACGACGCGACCGTCCGGTCTGCCCAGGTCCACGAGTACGTCGGTGCCCTGTCGGCCAATGCGGCTCCAGATCCTCTCGCATCGACCGTCGAAGATCGCACGTGCGCTGAGGACCGCTGCAATGTCGGACAGGGCCGCATCCTTCAGAGCCTTGCCAGTCAACCGATAGAACACCTGCCGGAGTACCGCCGCAGCCATCGACGAGTTGACAGGGTAGGTGAGGATGCCGCCGGCCTCCGTCGGGACGGAGATGAAGCCGCGCTTGCGCTCATCATGGAACAGATCCACGCCCAATTCGGTGAGCGCCGCCAGCACACTATCGGCCGGTGTCGGGTTTCCACGCTTCCCACCGCCGGCACCACCTTTTGCGGTGTCCGCAAACCCCTTCTCGCGGGCGCTCTCGATCCAACCCGGCAGCTCATTCAGTGAGTTGCCATCGTAACCGGCAGGCAGGAGCGCTGTGACGAGCGCGACGATCTGCTCGTCAGTGCATCCGTGCGAGACGAGCTGCGCCGCAAACGCGACGCCAGCGTCGTGTGTGCCGGCACCGGTCGTGATCACCTGGGCATGTGGTGATCCGACCACAACTCTCAACAGCCGTAGTGTCTCGCGGCTAATGATCGGCATCGTGACAAGATCAGCGTCGAGCAGAGACGAGCCAACCCAGATGTAAGGTTCTCCCGTCTCGGGGTGGATCGACGGTGGTAGGACCGAGAATTTCCCGCCGAGCAGGACGTCAATTGCACCACCACTCGATCCATCCGCGACCTTGGTGGACTTGAGATCTTCGCTGTAGCGGACGAAGACCGTGAGGCCCTTCTTGCCTCTCTTTGCGCAAGAGGCATCACCAAGGATGACTTGCACGACAGGGACGAAGGCGTCCTGATCGATGTCGATCGCGCCAAGGCGATACCCGTCCGATAACTCGGTGCCGGTGAGGATACCGAGGCCGCGATCCGAGTAGCGATTAATCAGCTCAGCGCGCCTATCAGCGTTGAGTGGGCTAGAGGCAAAACCAGGCCATCCCTTAAGCTCTTGCGCAGGTCGCTTGGTGCGCGGCTCAAGCGGAAGAACGCGGAACCCGCGTTCCCAGTACAGCGGGGCGAGCGTCCGGAAATCAGACGCGAGTGCGGTCTTTCGGTTGCAAAGGGAGGGGTTCACAGTGAACCGCCTTCCGTATCGGCAGCCTTGAGATACTCGAACGAGATCTGATCACAGGCTCCCGTTGTCCGGCCTGTCATTGCTGCGTTTATATCGTCGATGCGAACGTAGATTCGGCCATCCAGAACCCCGTAGCTCGGGATGACGCCGGCCCGTACAGCGCGGCGAATCTTGTAACTCGGTATGCCTGTCGCTCTCGCGGCCTGAGGCACGGTGAGGAACCGCTGCCCCGCAGGCACAGCGGCTGGAATAGGTGTGCTGTCGGTCTTCATGGAACACCTCTGTTATGGGCGCCCCATGCTTCGGTATGTTGAACAGAACCGGAATTTACATATTTCCGGCGCGCTTCGGCTGTCCGCTGAGAGCGGGATCGAGACGCGAGCGGTCGATTGGAATACCGCTCCTCTCAAGGTCGTTGAGTTCTCGTCGCGCGCGGGCCAACTTCGGCCCCCGCTCCGGTAGATCCTCGGCGCCTACGGCGCTGAGCAGATCGTCCTTGCGCTTATTGAACTTGCGCCTCAGCCGCGCCAGCAACGCGCCGTCGCTGTAGCGCTCAGGCGCGCCCGTTGGGCCGTGTGCGTTGATGATCGCGTTGATGATTGGGTCGAGCGCGGGGTACTTCAACGCGTCGCTGAAAAACGCTTTGTGATACGCTTCCGCAATCCTACAGAGCAGATAGTCATCGACGTATTGCTTCGGGCCTCGCTTGTGAGTCTCCCACTCCATCCACAGCTTCGGCGCTGGTCGGCTCGCCCCCGCGGGTTGGTTCCTCACCACCCCCTCGGCTTTGGCTATCGCGATGGCTTGGTCGAGCGGCCTGACCTCCAGATCGAAGCGGCTCAGGGGAACTCCATGCAACTCGCCATCCCTTCCGATCCAGGCGCAATCCCGGGTTGAGATCGTCTCAGTTCCTTTGCCGGCGTCAGCCCGCATGTGTTCCGGGATCATCCTCAGCGCCCCGTCGACGTTGACCGACGGCTCGCGCGACTTCTTTTTCTGGGCCATGACAAATATTCTGCTGGATGCAACACGGAACGCGCCAAGCTCCATTATCTCACGCGGCGTAGGTCGGACCCTAATAGATTCACCGACTCGAACGAGGGACAACCTTGCAAGTGGTTAAGGCTGGATGTCGTGAGCGATTCCAGTGCCGCGGCCGAGGATACTGGATTTATGCCATTCCCCCCGACATACGGGATGCGCGCTGCTCGGGATAGCGCTCGGAAAGCTAATCGAGGGCGGCGCTTCGATTGCGTTTGACCGCTCAAGCGCGCGCAGATCGGTGCGCCTGCCTAGGATTTGTCTCTTCAGGATCCGTACACGCCACCGCAGACGTTAGTGTCACCGAGTCGCTCGCAGTACATGTCCTTCGCTTCGACCTTCTGCGTCGCTGGGTTCATGAACTTGTATTTCTGCCAGAATGAAGCGTTGTGGAGTGCCAGATCACTCCGCTCTTTGATGAACAGCTTGCCGTCTGGATCCTTGGCGTCGATCAGGTTTTTGCCGACGAAGTCGGCCCGTTGCCCATGGGCAAGGACCTTACCATCCAGGCCGAGCACGGTGATGTAGAGATCGCGGTCGTGGAACTGACCGCCCTTCCGACTGAACTCGGCATAAGCCTTAACCTCACCCTGCTCTTTGATGAAGACGATCGCCCTCTTCACCATGGTGACCGCTTCTTCCTTCGTTGCGAACTCAGCTGCCGTTGCGGTCCCGATTGTGAGCACCGTGGCCATCAGGCTGATTACCCGGAGCGTCGCTGTTTGCCGAGTCATCGTAAACCTCTCTGAATAGACAAAAGCCTTGGCTTCGATGGCAACGGATGCGGCTCACTGATGTGGGGGTACTCCGTATCATGGAGTGTGGTGCCTCACCACTCGGCCGAGATTAGCCGATCTTAGTCCGTAGCTTCTGAGATGGTCGGCTGAGGAAACAGACGCCGATGCGCCGTCCGTGCTCGCTCGATTGCCAACCCTGGAAAGGTCCGCTTCGATGCCTGTCCGGTCACGGGCGGACCGAATAAAATCTACCCGTTTCGGTCTTAGATTATCGGCCACCAAGCGGCCGAGAAGAAGAAGTGGCTTTTACTGGCGACGGTTGCCAGTGCTGGAGATTGACACAATCTTCGAATGTTTGTTGTTCTGGTGCGACACGCTACCAGCGGACGCCTGCTTATTTGCGAAAACGGCAGCCGTCGTTGCCGCGTGCATGGCCCGAATTGTTTCGGCGGACGGATTCAAGTTCCGGGCGAAACGTGCACTCAAGGCGTCAATAGTGCGAATGATGCGCGGGTCGTTCATATCATCAGGCTGCAGGAGAACGATCCGATAAATTGATTTGGCAAGCAACTCGAGAGAGTTTGCGGCGCCAACATCCTTGTGCCGCATTGCGCCGTCGATGGCGGCGTGAATTGCCCAAATGCAGGTCCCTAAGCATTCCAAGATGTCGTCTGATAGCTGGTCAAAGAAACTGTCAAGTTTTAGCTTGTGGATGGCAGGAGAGGTTCCTCCGAAATAGGCGAAGAGAACCTTGCCCATCAGACGAGGCCATGCCGTTGCGATGTCGCCTGTCGCTGGCAATACATGCCAGGATCGGGCCGGGAGTAGGGTGTCTCGCCAACCGGCGGCTGCCAGGATCATGAGGAAGGCGCGAAGGCGGAGCATGTCAACCACGCTTAACCCGTCATCGTGAGCCTTTGTCCGGACCATCTTCAGCAACTCTTCGACGGCGCAGATCAACTCGCCTTGATTGCCCCGCCTCCGCGTAGCGACCCAGGTATCGTACCTTTCTTTCGCGGCCGGCGACGCGGGTGTTCTGGTGTGCGGTGCGGTTCCACTGAACTCTTGTCCCTGATCCAGGGCTGCTTCGGCGTCGGCTGTTTCGTCGCCAAGATCGAAGGCGTTAGTGGCATCGAAGTCCTGATTGGCTTCGGCCTCAGGCGGTTCGTCGATCGACAAAAAGCGATTCAGGTAGCTGCGGAATGACGAGAACTCGGTACCCGACAAGCCGTCCCGGCTAGCACCTCCAAGTTCGGATTGGAGACGGCGACCGGCCATGAACTCGTCGTACGTCAAGATCCTGGCGGAGACCACTTCGGCCTCGCGCTCGCGAGCCTTCGCGAGGACATGCGGCGCAACCGAACGTCGCTGATTGGCGAGTGCCGTTTCCAACTCGCCCAGGACATCCAGAAGCCAAAGCCCCATATCAGCTTCACCGTCTAGCTTGGCGAGGGCGGCGTCTATTTGCCGGCTACGTGGGTCTTTCATCGCGTTGCGCAGGTCATCGAGGACTGTCACGATGGCGATACTCGACAGCGTGCCGTCTTTGCGCCGAACGCGTGCGAAAGCTGGCTTCTCTTCTCCGGCGAGCATGAATTGAATACGGCGCGCATCATTGCTGGCTGTCCTACGCAGCTCGATCGATAGCGGCACACCGGTGCTCGACAACAATTCGATCTTGTCAACGCTTGGGTCGGCGCTTGGCGGCGGCACCCAGATTAGCCTGTCGAATTTGCAAGAAAATTGCCCGGGAAACCGGGCCGCGATCACATCAAGCGGCAGCTCGGGTGGTGCCTGAATTACGTAGTAGTCTTTGTGGTCGATTGGCTCGCCTCCAAGGAAACGCGCCAGATCGAGGTTATCTACGGCCGTTCCGGCCGGGAGAGATCGATAGAGACAAGCTTCGGTATTGATCCCACCGGCGCTCGCCCGGCCCAAGGCGGCCGTCGTGCAATTCGCACTCCCGTAGAGGACGAAATCGCCACCGTCCGTTTCAGCGATGATAATTTTGGCGTGAATGAATTGATCTTTCTTGCCATAAAATCCGAGGAGTTTTACCTTGGTTTTGTAATCCTCTGCGATCGCGGCAGGTCTGAAGATATGCCGATCTCGGTCAAGAAGGATGAATACACTCTCAGGCTTCAAATTCTCCAGAAACCGATTTAGGGCGGACAGATCGCCGTCCCAATAGGGACTAACGACGATCAAGCGGCGCACCTTCTGGTCCCCGATTAGTGCCTCGAAGCGCCGCCCGATCGGATCGCTACTGGATGCGATAAACATCGCAAGGTGATTGTCCGAAAGGCGGAGCGGCGCTTCGGGGGGCTCGATTTTCGAGAGCCACGGCGAACGAGACAGCATCCACCGGATCTGTGCGTCGATGCCTTCGTCGTCGCGATCGAGGAAGCTTGACACGAACGACCATGCGGCCGCAATTATTCGTGCTTCGACTGAGCTTGGGTCCTTCGTCTCGACGGTGCCCACGACTTCGAGATTACCGGCAAGGCCGGCCGAAGTCATATTGGCCGACCCGACGATCAGCCGCGCGCTGTCACGACCGATTTGGAGCACGACCTTGGGATGAAAGACGCCCTCGGTCCGGGCGGAAGTGACGGTATAGGTTCGGCCCGCGTCTCTAGGAAGTTGTCCACCCTCTTCGAGCGCTAGGCATAGCATGCCGCGATCGACGACGAGCAGGTTGTTGTTGCATCCGGCACCACGAAGGCGGCCGAGAACGGCGCTTTCGTAGGCGTCGAAATCGATACCGAAGCTTGTGACAAGGGAGGTGTGATAGCCGGTCTGCGCGAATTGCTCGTAAAGCTTCATGATGCCGACTTCAGCTTCCGACCGCTCGCCGTGAGGCCGTTCTTATCGACAAGATGAATGTCGCGAAGGAAAGTCAGGGCAGAGGAAAGGCGCGGATTCGTGAAAACCGGGCCGCTCGGGCTTCGTAAGCGTACCCGACCGTCATCGGCCTCGATCAGAAACGTGTAGTCACCCTGTCTGAATTTTCGATGCGCGACCCAGAGATGCCGATTGATGATACGCTTCTGCAGTATGTCGATGATCGCCGCGACAAAATTTCTGTCCGATAACCCTGCTAAAAAGGTCAGTTCCGTACTGAGCGAGTGAGATAGTTCCTTCGACATCGTCCCAAGTTCCGCCTCGATCGTGTCGAGATCGGCTTCCGACCTTCTGGTCAACGTCGCTAGAAGCTGAAGCGCGTTCCGGGCATGCTCTGCCGTGAAGGCACCCGTGTCGCCGCCGGGCATACTGTCCCAAGATGTCAGAGTTCGCTCGCTCCGAACGTCTTCGGTGGACGCATTCGCTTCCGGTACGGCCTGGGAGACAAAGTCGCCCCAAGTCTGGGGTACGAACTCCATCTCCGCGACGACGAGACTGGCGCACTCGTCGAGCATGGCAGCCAATGTCGCGCCGGCCGGATATCCGGCAAGCCTTTCAAGGAAAAACTTAAGGAGCCCTTCGTATGCATAATGGAGTAGATCATTGGCTTGGTAGACCCGCCATCTAGCTTGATGTTGGCTCAGACGAGCGCTTCCGCTGGAGAATAATCTGCCGTCTGGGCTAGCTGACGCGTAAAGTAGCCAGCGAACATCGTCCGCTTGGATATCTTCTTCGAAGTGATCTGCGCATTGCAGCAGCAAAAGCAACGTGTCACGGCGGGCAAGATCGTCTTGTTCACGGCGGCGGCCAGTCGCGAACAGTAGGTCTTCGTAGAGTTGGCGTTCGGCGGTGCGCTTACCGATCTGACTCGGGAGTGCAGGCTGCAGCGCGTCGAGCTCACTGCGAGTAACACTTCCCTTGCGAACGATCTTCTTGAACAGATTTGCAGCATCCCCGATCGATGTTGCGAAAGCAGCTGCTAGAGGCATGCCGAATTCCTCACTCGGCACTGGAATGGCGTGGCTTTCGGAATGGGCAAGGACACTCGTTACGAAGAGCTGGCTTCCATATGCGGCTCCGTAGGCGCCATAAGCTTGTTTAAGATACGGTGTCGCCTCGCCATTTGGATCGGCGTGCGCCGCGAAGGCGATCCGACCGCTCTCGGAATTGAGTTTTGCTTGAGCCCATCGGCTGCCGGCGACACCGGTTTGGTCTCCGTTGTGGACGCCGGCTAGGACGTACAAAGCTTCACTGCGCCTGATGAGTTGCCGCCATTCTGCGGAATCTGTGCTCCGTGATCCTTCCTCTGCGTTGATGAGAGAGAGCCACGCATACAGGCCGTAGTAGCGCATGCGTAGCGTAACGTTACTGATGCCAGGAAGTAGACGCTGATAGAGATTGATGCTTCCGTTCTGCATGCCGAGCGGATCGAGGCCGCTTCGGTCTCGATATTCTGTCCACTCGGGACATGCGATCTGCGTCAGTGCCATTCCGGTCTCTTCCTCGGCGCACTATGGCATATGCGGTCGAGAGGCGAAAACCAATTTAATGGCTGAGGCTTCGGGTGCTCGCCAATGACCGCGCTGCCCGAATTTGCCGCAGGGCTGAATGCACGGTTGTCGGCAATAAGCTCACTTCCGCTTTCCAGCCGGTGCCGAGACTACCGGAGGCCTCACGAAATTCCACTTCGAAGTAGCGCCCACGGTGGCCGGGGCGTCTTGATTGGGTCACAGGCGTAGCGTCCGTTTGCAGGCCATCGGTCAATTTCCGCATCTCAGCGACTGTGGTCAAATCGAACTACTCAGCTAGCTTCCGCTAGGAAGCGTGATTTGGGGTCTCTGGATGATATGCTTCGGGGTGCGCCTAAGTCTGGTCTGGGGTTGCAGCCGCGGTTACCGTTATGTGGCGACGCTCTAATTCATCTGGCTTCCCCGCATTTTACCGCAATAAAGGTCGTGCGCAGTCGGCTGTGCAATACAGTCCACATGAGACGTTCGCTTACTTCCGTAAAGTCGCGTCTAACTACGTGAAATGCCGCGACAGTGCGAAGCCGCCGCCTTCTAAGCGGCAGGTCGTAGGTTCGAGCCCTACCGGAGTCGCCAGGATTTAACCCGCCACGTCAGTGACTTGGCGGGTTTTTCTTTGCCGCAGCGACCCATTCTGACCTCACAACACGTCGCAACACGGACCGTGAAATTACAAAGGGTTACGACCCGAGCCTACGTGGTTGCGGTTGCTCCACGCAACACGGAAGCAACACGAGAAGGCTGCATTCCTCCTGGCCGCCCAGGCACGTTTTTCGTGCCCTCAGGCCTGATTGATCAGAGGCCCGGTACCTCATCGATGTCGGGTGCCGGCTCTTTGCCCGGCGGTGCGGGATCGTCGTCAGGAGCCGGCGGTAGCCTCGGTGGCGGCATGTCGCCGGTGTTGGGCGGCATCGGTAGACCGTGGGGCAACTCGGGCTCCGGCGGGTCGCTCTCAGGTCTCTTCGTCAGGCCAGCCATCCTTTGCACTCCTGTCGCCGCAGGAAGCGAACAGGTAGCCAGGACGGGTGTTCCACGTGGCGAGGTCACCGCCTGCCTAGCAGCGCGCCGCCGCCAGTCAGCTGGCCTTGACCAAAGCAGGAAGCCTATAGCGGCCAACAGGAGCCAACCGGACACGCGGGCTATCTCAGCCGCCGGCTCCTCTACTTCCTGACGATCATGATCAGCCTCCGCTAGGATCGTGGAGCACAGCGCGGTCTCGAGGCTCAGGACGGCAGTCAACCACGGCGACATGCTCGAGCCTCACGAAAGAGGCCGGAGTCCGTAGGCCCCAGCCGTGTCTGGGAGGATACGCCCGCCAAGGGCGAAGTTGCGTCGTGCATGTTTCGGGCTGCAGCCGCGCGGCTGCGGCATGCTGCCAGTATCGAGCTACTCGGCGACCATGCGGCGGCCCTAGGCCCACAATCCCGCCGCGATCGGCGTGCCTCCTGAGGTGATCCGCCCCCAGTGAAGTGGTCCGCCCTGAGGTATGGCTTTCGGGCCAGGACGAGGACGGACAGATGGGAACGAAGGGGCACAAGCCGGAGG